>NZ_SSDN01000094.1:0-43865 GCF_004794355.1 Microbacterium sp. K36
GCCCGCCTCGCCGCCGCGGCGACCGGGGGTGCGAGCGGCCACCCGATCGTCGCGCTCGACGTCGCGGAGGCGCTGCCCCGCGCGGTCGAGGATCTCCTGTCGTGAGGACCAGGGCCCGGAGGAGCGCGCTCGCCCTGTGGATCGCCTTCCTCCTCGTCCATCTCGTGACCGCGTGGCTGGGCTGGGTCTACCCGAGCCAGCCCATCGGGGACGTCGTGCTGGTCTACGAGCCCTGGGCGACGGCCGCGTGGAGCGGCGGGGAGATCGTGGGCGTCACGGAGTCCTGGGTGTATCCGCAGCTCGCGCTCCTGCCGATGATGCTCGCGGCCGTGCTCGCCGCCCCGTTCCTCCCGCTGCTCGGCGTCTCGGGCGCCTACCTCATCGGGTGGGCGCTGCTGGTCACGGTGCTCGACGCCGTCGCCTTCGCCGTGCTCGTCGGGCGCGGACACGTGCGGGCGCGCCGCACCGCCGCGTGGTTCTGGTGCGCGGCCCTGCTCCTCCTCGGACCCATCGCGCTGTACCGCATCGATGCCGTCACCGTGCCGATCGCCGTCGTGGCCGGCCTCTGGCTGGTGACCCGCCCGACCATCGCCGCGGCGCTGCTGACCATCGGCGCCTGGATCAAGATCTGGCCCGGTGCGCTCCTCCTCGCGGCGGTCGTGGCCGGGAGGGCGCGGCTGCGGATGCTCCTGGCCGCCGCGGTCGTCACCGCCGGTGTGGTGGTGGTGCTCCTGCTGCTCGGCGCCGACACCGAGATCCTCGGCTTCCTCACCGCGCAGACCGGCCGGGGACTCCAGATCGAGGCGGTCGCCGCGACGCCGTTCCTCTGGATGGCCGTGACGGAGGCCGCCCGCATCGAGTACAGCTACGACATCCTCACCTTCCAGATCGTCGCGCCGGGCGCGGAGGCCCTCGCGACGATCCTCACCCCGCTCCTGGTGCTCGCCGCCGCCGTCGTCACCGTCGTCGGCGGGGTCAAGGCCGCCCGCGGGGCGTCGTTCGCGCGACTCTTCCCGCCGCTGGCCCTGCTCCTGGTGACGGTGCTCATCGCCCTGAACAAGGTCGGCTCGCCGCAGTTCCAGACCTGGCTGCTCGCCCCCGGGATCCTGTGGCTCGTGCTCGACCGCCGCCGGGCGCGCAGCGCCGCCGCCCTCGTGCTCGCGCTGTGCCTGCTCACCTGTCTCGTGTATCCGCTGAGCTATGACGGGCTGCTGCGTGCCGAAGCCGCCCCCGTCCTGCTGCTCACGATGCGCAACGTCCTGCTCGTCGTCCTCGCCGCCGTGAGCGTCGTCGCGCTCGCGCGGGTCCCCGCCGTCCGTCGTCCCCGAACCCAGGAGTGAACCCATGCTGATCGCCTTCTCCGTCGCCCCCAGCGGCGCGCCCGCCGACGGTGCCGAGCGCACCGATGCCTCCGTGCACGACGCGGTCTCCGCGGCCGTGCGCGTCGTCCGCGCGTCGGGGCTCCCGCACCGCACGACGAGCATGTTCACCGAGATCGAGGGGCCCGACTGGGACACCGTCATGGACGTGGTCAAGCGCGCGACCGAGGCGGTCCTGCCGTTCGGATCGCGCGTGTCGCTCGTCCTCAAGGCGGACATCCGCCCCGGGTACACGGGAGAGCTCGACGCCAAGGTCGAGCGTCTGGAGGCGGCGATCGAGGAGTCCGACGACCGGTAAGCTGAACCGGTGAATCCCTCGACACCTTCGAGGGGTGCGGCGAAGTGGGCGCTCCTCTCCCTCGCCATCGGCAGTTTCGGCATCGGCATGACCGAGTTCGTCGTCATGGGCCTGCTGCCGAACATCGCCGCCGACCTCCTCCCGTCCGTCTGGGCGTCGAGCCAGGAGGAGGCGCTGAGCCAGGCCGGCTGGCTGATCTCGCTGTACGCACTCGGCGTGGTCGTCGGCGCCCCGACCATCGCCGGCTTCGTCGCCCGCTATCCGCGGCATCGGGTGATGATCGTGCTCGCCCTCGCGCTGACCGTCTTCAACGCGCTCACCGTGGTGCTGCCGACGTTCGAGCTCGTCGGCGTCTCGCGCTTCCTCGCCGGACTCCCGCACGGCGCGTACTTCGGCATCGGCGCGCTGGTCGCGGCCGACGTGATGGGGCCGGGCAACCGTGCCAAGGGCGTGGCGTTCATCCTCACCGGGCTCACGGTCGCCAATGTCGTCGGCGTGCCGCTGGGCACCTTCCTCGGCCAGGAGTGGGGCTGGCGCGCGGCCTTCGCGGTCGTCGGGCTCGTCTTCGCGCTCGCCACCGTCTTCATCGCGCTCTTCGTGCCTGCGCACCCGGGGAACCCCGGACGCACGATGCGGGCGGAGCTCGGGGTGTTCCGCATCGGTCAGGTCTGGTTCACGCTCGGCGTCGGGGCGATCGGCTTCGGCGGGTTCTTCGCCGTCTACAGCTACATCGCCCCGCTCGTGACGGAGGTGGCGGGATCCCCGGACTGGGTCGTGCCGATCGTGCTCGTGCTCATGGGGCTCGGCATGACGGGTGGGAACCTCGTCGGCGGTCATCTGGCCGATATCGACCTCCGCCGCACGCTGCTGCTCGGCCTCGCCGCGATGGCCGTCGTGTTCGCCCTCCTCGCCGTGCTCTCGTCCTGGATCGTGACCCTGAGCCTCGTGGTCGTCCTCGTCGGGTTCGTCTCGTCCGTGCTCAGCCCGACGATCCAGACGCGGTTGATGGACGTGGCCGGCGACAACCAGTCCATCGCGGCGGCCATGAACCACTCCGCCCTGAACATCGGCAACAGCCTGGGTGCCTTCCTCGGCGGTATCGTGATCGCGATCGGCTGGGGCTTCACGGCACCGGCGTGGACCGGGGCGGTGCTCGCGGTGGCCGGACTCCTCATCGCCCTGGTGTCGTACCGCGTGGAGGCACGGCGGGTGGCGCAGACGCCGGCCCTCGCGTCGTAGAGTGACGGGGTGACCGCTCCCGACGACGACCTCCCGCTCGCCGGAACCGTCGTGCTGCTGCGCCCGAGCCCCGCGGGCTTCGAGGTGCTGCTGCTACGCCGTCCGTCGCGCGGCTCTTTCGCGGACGCCTGGGTGTTCCCCGGCGGGAAGGTCGAGCCGGGAGACCGTCAGGCGGGCGCCGCGGACGTCGAGGACGCGCGCCGGGCCGCCGCCCGAGAGACCGCGGAGGAGGTCGGACTCGTCGTCGACGACCTGGTGCCGCTGTCGGAATGGCGGCCGCCCGCGGAGGCGCCCGTGCGGATCCGCACCTGGTTCTTCCTCGCCCTCGCCCCGGACGCCGAGCCGTCGCCTGCAGCCGACGAGGTCGTCGAGCTCGCCTGGGTGTCACCGGACACGGCCTTCGAGCGGCACGCGGCGGGGGAGTGGCGGCTCTTCCCGCCCACCTGGCTCACGTTGCACCGGCTCTCCGCCTTCACCGACGTCGAGGCCGCGCTGGCCTCCGGCGGAGCGGTCGAGCTGTTCCAGACGGAGGTGCGCGACGGGGGGCGGGCGTTCGGCTGGGCACAGGGGACTCTGCACGCCCACACCCTGCCGTGGCGGTTCGACCCGGCCTGACGGGGTTCAGGCGTCGAGCAGGCGCCGCAGGTGGGTGCCGACGGCCTCGGTCTCGATGAGGAACCCGTCGTGGCCGAAGTCGCTCGTGAGCACTACCGCCTCGCCGTCGAGCACGTTCCGGATGCTCCGGGCGATCCGCTGCTGACCGTCGACCGGGAAGAGGCGGTCGCTGTCGATGCCGAGGACGAGGGTCGTCGCGGTCACCGCCTTCAGGGCCTCCTCCACGCCGCCGCGGCCCCGGCCGACGTCGTGCGAGTTCATGGCCTCGACGAGGGTGATGTAGCTGTTGGCGTCGAAGCGGCGCGTGAACTTGTTCCCGTGGAAGTCGAGGTAGGACTCCACGGCGAAGCGTCCGCCGTGGCCGAGCGGCGACACGTCCGACTGCCAGGAGCGCTGGAACCGCTGGTTGAGCTCGATCGGGCTGCGGTAGTTCAGCAGCGCCATGCGGCGCGCGAGCGCCAGACCGCGGTGCGGGCCGTCGCCGTCCGCGAGGTCGTAGTACTCGCCGCCCTGGAAGCGCGGGTCCATGCGGATCGTCTCGAGCTGCACGGTGTTGAGCGCGATCTGGTCGGCGGTGGTGACCGGGGGCGAGGAGAGCACGGCGAGGCGCTGCACCCGGTCCGGCTGCGCCACGGCCCACTCGAGCGCGTGCATGCCGCCCATCGAGCCGCCGATCACCGCCGCCCAGCTGTCGATGCCGAGCGCGTCGGCCAGACGCACCTGCGCGGCGACCTGGTCGCGGATGGTGAGGTAGGGGAAGCGCGACGCCCACTCGTAGCCGTCCGGGGCGATGCTCGCGGGGCCGGTCGATCCCTGGCAGCCACCGAGCATGTTCGGCGCGATCACGAACCACTCGTCGGTGTCGAGCGGCGCACCGGGGCCGACGACGTCCTCCCACCAGCCGGCGGTCGGGTGGCCGGCACCGGCGTCTCCGCGCACGTGGCTGTCCCCGGTGAGAGCGTGCAGGACGAGCACGGCGTTGTCGCGCGCGGCGTTCAGCTCGCCCCAGCTCTCATACGCGAGGCGGATGCCGGGGAGCTGGGCTCCGCTCTCGGTGTCGAAGGCGCCGAACGCGGCGAACCGGCGGCCGCCGACGGGGTCGCCGTCGCGCCAGGCGCCGGTGGCCGGTGGCCGGGCACGGAGCAGCCGGACGTCGGCCTCCGTCACCGGTGCCGACGGCACCGTGTCCTCGGAGGTCGTCTGCCAGTCCATGTCTCCATTCTCGCCTGGCCGGTCGGTCCCGGCCCGCAGGTTACGACACCGGAGACGACGAAGGCCCCGGACCGTGCGGTCCGGGGCCTTCGCGGAGAGGGTGTCAGGCGCGCGCGGCCTCGGAGACGGCGCGGGCGGCGGCGAGCGCCTGGTCGAGATCGGCCTTGAGGTCCTCGATGTTCTCGAGTCCCACGGACAGGCGCACGAGGCCGGGGGTCACGCCCGCGGTGAGCTGCTGCTCCGGGGTGAGCTGGGCGTGCGTCGTGGAGGCCGGGTGGATGACGAGCGAGCGCACGTCGCCGATGTTGGCGAGGTGGCTGAACAGGGAGAGGCTGTTGACGAACTCGCGTCCGGCCTCGACACCGCCCTTGAGCTCGAACGACAGCACGGCGCCGACACCCTTCGGGGCGTACTCGTTCGCCTTGGCGTACCAGGGCGAGGACGGCAGGCCGGAGTAGTTGACCGCGGCCACGTCGTCGCGGCTGTCCAGCCACTCGGCGATCTCCTGGGCGTTCTGCACGTGGCGCTCGATGCGCAGCGACAGCGTCTCGACACCCTGGATGAGGTTCCACGCGCTCTGCGGGGCGATGGCCGAGCCGAGGTCGCGGAGCAGCTGCACGCGGGCCTTGATGATGTAGGCGAGCGGGTCGCCGACCGCGGCCGTGTAGCTGGCGCCGTGGTAGGAGGGGTCCGGCTCGGTGAGGCCGGGGAACTTCTCGACGTTCTCCGACCAGGCGAAGGAGCCGCCGTCGATCACGACGCCGCCGATCGTGGTGCCGTGGCCGCCGAGGAACTTCGTGATCGAGTGGACGACGATGTCGGCGCCGTGCTCGAACGGGCGGATGAGGTACGGGGTCGCGATCGTGTTGTCGACGATCAGCGGGACGCCATTCTCGTGCGCGATGTCGGCGACCGTGCGGATGTCGAGCACGTTGATCTGCGGGTTGCCGATGGTCTCCGCGAAGAACAGCTTCGTGTTCGGGCGGACGGCGCGACGCCACTCCTCCGGGTCGTCCTGGTTCTCGACGAAGGTGACCTCGATGCCGAGCTTGGCGAGCGTGTACTTGAAGAGGTTGTAGGTGCCGCCGTAGATCGAGCTCGACGCGACGAAGTGGTCGCCGGCCTGCGCGATGTTGAGGATCGCGAAGGTCGAGGCGGCCTGACCGCTGGAGAGGACGAGGGCGCCGGTGCCCCCTTCGAGCGCGGCGAGGCGCTGCTCCAGGACGTCCTGGGTCGGGTTCTGGATGCGGGTGTAGATGTTGCCGAACTCGGCGAGTGCGAAGAGGTTCGCGGCGTGGTCGGCGCTGTCGAACACGTAGGACGTGGTCTGGTAGATCGGCGTCGCCCTGGCCTTGGTGACGGGGTCGGGGGCGGCGCCCGAGTGGATCTGCTTGGTCTCGAAACGCCAGGTCTCGGGTGCGGACATGTGTTCCCCCTGGAACGGTCGGAAGGTCGGATGGGCTGGTGCCCTTGCAGCGAGAGTACGGAACATCGGTCCGTGTCAACAACGACCGGGAAATGTGACGTAACACGGCGAGGGGGCCGAGAACGGGCGGAACTCCCGCGGACATCGTACGGTGGAGGGCATGGCCAACAGACGTGCAGTGGTGACAGGTGCGAGTTCCGGGATCGGTCAGGCGACGGTGCGGGTGCTGCGGTCGCGCGGGTGGGACGTCGTCGGCGTCGCGCGCCGTGCCGACCGTCTCGCCGCGCTGTCCGCGGAGACGGGGGCGTCGACCATCGCCTGCGACCTGACGGATGACGCGGCGGTGGCGGCGCTCCTCGCTGAACTGGAGCGCACGGGACCGGTGCACGCGCTCGTCCAGGTGGCCGGCGGCGCGCGGGGCACCGACCGCGTCGAGGACGCCGAGCTCGCCGACTGGCAGTGGATGTACGACGCGAACGTGCTCGCGACCCAGCGCCTCGTCGCGGGGTTGCTGCCGCTGCTGCGTCGCACCGCGGACGCGGACGGCCATGCCGACCTCCTCTTCGTGACCTCGACGGCCGCGCAGACCGCCTACCCGGGCGGTGCGGGCTACAACGCGGCGAAGGCGGCCGAGGCGATGCTCGTCCGTGCGCTGCGGCAGGAGCTCAACGGCGAGCCCCTCCGGGTGGCCGAGGTCGCTCCGGGCATGGTGCACACCGAGGAGTTCACGCTGAACCGCCTCGGGGGCGACGCCGTCGCCGCGGAGGCCGTGTACTCCGGCGTCGAGGCGCCGCTCCTCGCCGAGGACGTGGCGGACGTCATCGCCTATGCCCTGGACGCGCCGGGTCACGTGAACCTCGACCTCATCACGATGCGTCCGGTCGCGCAGTCGGCGCAGCACCTGCTCGCGCGGGGGCCCCTGCGGGTCCGGCCTGTCGAGTGACCGGAGGACGCACCCTCGCCGAGCTCGCGGACGAGGGACTGATTGACGCGGGGTGGGCGGAGGCGCTGGCCCCGGTGCAGGACACCGTGACAGCGCTCGGGGAGCGACTGCGCGCCGAGCAGGCGGCCGGCCACGGCTACCTCCCCGCGGGGCCGAACGTGCTGCGTGCCTTCCAGCGACCGCTCGCCGACGTGCGGGTGCTCATCACGGGCCAGGACCCCTATCCGACTCCCGGGCACCCGATCGGGCTGTCGTTCGCCGTGGATCGCGACGTGCGGCCGCTGCCGCGGAGCCTGACGAACATCTACAAGGAGCGGGAGACCGACCTCGGCCTCGCGCCCGCGCCGCACGGAGACCTCACCGCGTGGAGCGATCAGGGCGTGCTGCTGCTCAACCGCGTCCTGACGGTGCGCCCCGGAGCGGCCGCCTCCCACCGCGGCTGGGGATGGGAGCAGGTGACGGAGCTCGCGATCCGTGCCCTGGTCGCGCGCGACCAGCCACTCGTCGCGATCCTCTGGGGGCGGGATGCCGCGAACCTCCAGCCGCTGCTCGGCGACACCCCGGTGATCGCGTCGGCTCATCCCTCGCCGCTCTCCGCCCGCCGCGGCTTCTTCGGGTCCCGCCCCTTCTCCCGCGCGAACGGGCTTCTGGAAGAGCTCGGCAGTGCTCCGGTGGACTGGAGGGTGGAGGGCGAGGGGCCCGGCTCTCTAAGCTGAGCGCATGCAGTTCGAGCCGGGGGACCGCCGCCGCGTTCTCCCACGCCATCTCCGACGGACCACCGTGCCGGACACGTTCTCCTATGTCATCCGTCCTGCGCGGGCGGCGGATCTGCCCCACGTCCGCGAGATCTACAACCACTTCGTCAGCAATTCAGCGGTGACCCTGGACGAGCGACGCAGCAGCATCCCGTACTGGAGGGACAAGTTCACCCTCCTGGAACGTCTCGGGCTGCCGTTCCTCGTGGCCGTGTCGCCGTCCGGTGCGGTGCTCGGGTACGCGCTCGTGCAGCCGTGGGCCGGCAAGAACGCCTACCGCTACACCGTCGAGGACGCGATCTATCTCGGGCCGGGTGCCGCGGGGAAGGGGCTGGGGTCGGCGCTCCTGCAGGCGCTGATCGAGGCCTGCGAGCAGCGGGGACTCCGCGAGATCATCGCCGTGATCAGCGATCAGGGGGCGGAGGCCTCGATCCGGCTGCACGAGAAGCTCGGCTTCGTGGAGGCCGGACGCATGGGGCGCGTCGGTCGGAAGTTCGGCCGCGATCTGGGCACGGTGTCCCTGCGCCGTCCGCTGCGTCCGCGTCGTCGTTCGCTCTTCCCGCGCTGACCCGTCGACCCACCCCCCTTGCGCGCCTCCCACCCCGTTGCGGGCGCACGCAACGGGCCGGAGCGGCCGCAAGGGGGTGGGTCGGCGATCAGGCGTCGGGGATGACGGGGATCGCGGAGAGCAGCGTGCGGGTGTAGTCGGCCGTCGGGTGCAGAAGTACGTCGCGCGTCGGACCGCGCTCGACGATGCGGCCGTCCTTCATGACGACGACCGTGTCGCAGAGGTTCTGCACCACGCCGATGTCGTGCGACACGAGCAGCAGCGTGAGCTCGTCCGCGACCCGCAGCTCCGCGAGGAGCTCGAGGATCTGCGCGCGCACCGTGACGTCCAACGCCGACAGCGGCTCGTCGCCCACGAGGATCCGCGGACGATGGACGAGTGCGCGGGCGAGAGCGATCCGCTGCCGCTGCCCGCCGGAGAACTCGTGCGGATAGCGGTCGCCCATCTCGGGGTCCAGGCCGACCCGGGCGATGACCTCGCGCACCCGGGCGCGGTGGTCGCCGTCGATGCCGAGGGCCCACAGCGGCTCCCGCACGATCTGCCCCGCGGTCATCCGGGGGTCCAGGGACGCGTAGGGGTCCTGGAAGACGAGTCCCGTCTGCCGACGCAGCCAGTGCAGCGACCGGGCGGAGGCCCCCGCGTCGACGATCCGGCCGTCCACGGACACGGTTCCCGCGGTCGGTCGGTCCAGACCCAGCAGCAGCCGCACGAGGGTCGACTTCCCCGAGCCGGACTCGCCGATGATCCCGAGGGACGCCCCCTCGGAGACGTCCAGGTCGGTCGGCTCCAGGGCCGTCTGCCGCCGTGTGCGCTCGAACGCCGTCCGCTTCGGCACCACGAAGTCCCGTGACAGCCCGCGTGCTTCGATCAGGCTCATGCCGTTCCTCCCTCGGGCCGCCAGAGCGTCGCGGTCGCGTCCCGCAGCAGCCCCTGCGTGACGGGAGAGGTCGGCGCGGTCAGCAGCCGCGACACCGGTGCGCTCTCGACGACCCGACCGTGCTCCAGCACGACTCCCTCGATCGCCACCTGGGACAGCACCGCGAGGTCGTGCGTGATGAACAGGAGCGACATGCCCTCGTCGGCGACGAGCCCGAGCAGCAGCGACAGGATCTCGGCCTGGATCGTCACGTCGAGGGCCGTCGTGGGCTCGTCGGCGATCAGCAGCCGCGGACGGCAGGCGAGGGCCATGGCGATCGCGACGCGCTGCCGCTGGCCGCCGGAGAGCTGGTGCGGATACCGGTCGACGATGGTCTCCGGGTCGGGGAGTCGCACGCGGGCGGCTTCCGCGATCGCCCGGTCACGGGCCTCGCGCCGGCCCAGGCCTTCGTGGATGCGGATGGACTCCGCGATCTGGCGGCCGACCGTCCGGATCGGGTTGAGCGCCGTCCGGGGCTCCTGGAACACGATGCCGATGTCGTCGCCGCGCAGCCGGGCGAGCTCACGGTCCGGCATCCCGATCAGCTCGGTGCCGTCCCACCGGATGCTCCCGTGTGCCGTCGCCCCCTCCGGCAGCAGCCCGAGCACGGCGAGCGCCGTGAGGGACTTGCCGGAACCGGACTCGCCGATCACCCCGAGGCGGGTGCCGTCGGGGACCTGGAGCGAGACGCCGTCGACCACCCGGCGTCCGTCGATCTCGATGACGAGATCCTCGACCGTCAGACTCATGCGACCACCGCCGGTGTGTGCGTCTCGGCGGCACGGTGCCGCAGGGTGGGATCCGTCGCTTCGCGGAGGCCGTCGCCGAGCAGGTTGAGGGCGAGCACGGTCAGGGTGATCGTGAGCCCGGGCCAGATCACGGTGAGCGGATGCACGCCGATGTAGCGCTGGAGATCCGCGAGCAGCAGCCCCCAGCTCGGTTCCACGACCGAGGCCCCGAAGCCGAGGTACGACAGGCCGGCCTCCGCGAGGACGGCGACGGCCATCGACCATGAGAGCTGCACGATGAACACCGGAGCCACGTTCGGGAGGAGGTGGCGGACGAGGCTCTGCGCGGGGGTGAGGCCGGACGCGCGCGCGGCGAGCACGAAGTCGCTCTGTTGCACGCGGCGCAGCTCCGGCCGCGTGACCCGCGCGATGTTCACGCCGAACCCGATCCCCACCGCCCAGATCACGACCCAGAGCGATCCGCCCCACACCGACGAGATCATCATCGCGATCAGCAGCACGGGGAAGGCGATGAGGATGTCGACGAACACGGCGACCGTCTCCCGCACGAGCCGGGTGGCCAGGGCGCCGAGGGCGGCGAGGGCGATGCCGACGACGGTGGCCACGAGTCCCGCGCCCACGCTGACGAAGACGGTGGTCCGCGCCCCCGCCATGAGCAGGCTCAGGATGTCGCGTCCGGTGTCGTCCGTCCCGAGCAGGTGCGGCCAGCCCGGCGGCAGCCAGCGGTCGCCGATGTTCGAGGCCCGCGGGTCGAACGGCGTCCAGAAGAGGGACACGACGGCCGCCAGGGCGACGATGGCGATGACGATCAGACCGAAGCGGCCGGTCGAGGTCCGCCACAGCCGAGGGAACCACCGAGCGCTCATGCGGCCTCCCGCTGTCGAGGATCGATCGCCCGGTGCAGCAGGTCCACGAGGAAGCCCACCACCAGGACAAAGCCGGTCAGCACGAGCAGCTCGCTCTGCACCTTGACGAGGTCGCGCGTACCGACGTCGGTCACGAGCATGCGGCCGATGCCCGGAAGCGTGAACAGCTGCTCGATCACGACCGAGCCGACGATGATCCCGGCGACCTGGAGGCCGAGGACCGTGATGATGGAGAGACCGACCGCCGGGATCCCGTGCTGGATGAGGGCGCGGGTCTTCGTCAGACCCTTGGCGGCCGCGGTGCGGACGAAGTCCTGTCCGGCCGCCTGCAGGGTCGCGCTGCGCACGAAGCGCATGAGCATGGCGCCCTCGACGATGCCGATGGTGAGGGCAGGCAGCAGAAGTGCCTCGATCGCTCTTCCCGGCGTGGACCATCCGGTGCGGGGGAAGCCCTGGGGCGGCAGCCAGCCGAGCCACACGGAGAACACGACGATCAGCATCATGCCCGCCCAGACGACGGGTACCGCCGCGAGAGCCTGCGCGCCGACGCTGAGCGCCGTGCCGTCGCGGTGGCCGCGACGCAGGGCGGCGAGGATTCCGAAGGGCACCGCGATGAGCACGGCGATCATCAGCGACATGATCCCGAGGGGAACGGTGACCTGCGCCTTCAGCAGCAGCTCCTCGCCGACCGAGGCACCGGACAGCAGCGAGGTGCCCAGGTCGCCGCGGAGGATCCCGCCGATCCAGTCGGCGTACTGCGTGATCAGGGGCTGGTTCAACCCCAGCGACTCCCGCAGCGCCTCGACCTCGGCGGGGGAGGCCTGGGTGCCGGCGATGAGCTGGGCCACGTCGCCAGGGAAGACGCGCAGCGTGAGGAAGATGAGCGCGCTCGACACGAGGAGCCCTGCGATCAGCAGGGCTCCTCGGACGAGCGCGTAACGCAGCACGGAGCGTCGACCGTCGTCAGCTCGCGGCGGAGACGGTCACACCCGCGAGGTTGATGCGCGAGTTGATCGAGTCCTCCGGGAAGCCGCTGACGACCGGATTCACGGCGGTGATCGTCTGACCGTTGTAGAGCCAGTCCGCCGCGTGGTCCTCGGAGACGATCCGGGCCGCCTCGGCGAGGAGCTTCGCGGAGGCATCCGGATCGACCTCGGCCAGCGCCTGCGCGTAGAGGTCCTGCACCTCGGCGTTGTCGTAGCCGAAGTAGTAGTCCGGGTTGGCGAAGTTGCCGAAGTCCCGCGGTTCGACGTGCAGGACGAAGCTCAGGTCGTAGTCCTTGTTGGTGTACACGTCCTCGAGCCAGGTCGGGAACTCCACGGAATCGACCTCGAGGTTCACGCCGACCTTGTCGAAGTCCGAGATGAGGACCTTCGGGACGGTGGTGCCGTAGAACGACGGGATGGTCAGGGTGAGGTCGAGGTCCTCCTGGCCGGCCTCGGCGAGCAGCTCCTTGGCCCGCTCGGGGTCGTAGGAGATGACGTCGGAGAGGTCCTCGTAGCCGGGGTCGAGCTCGGGGATGGGGCCGTACAGCGGCGTGCCGGCGCCGACGGCCTCGATGAGCGCGTCGTGGTCGATGGCCAGGCGCAGCGCCTCGCGGACCCGGACGTCGTCCAGCGGAGCCTTCTTGTTGTTGAAGGCGAGCGTGGCCTTGTCGGTCGTGCGGCCCGTGGTGAGGGTGAAGTCACCCGAGTCCTCGAGCTGCGGAGCCAGGTTCGGGTCGACGGCGGTGAGGACGTCGACGTCGCCGGCGAGAGCCGCGTTCACTCCGGCCGTGAAGTCGGGGATGTACTGGAACTCGACCTCGGCGACGCCGGCCGGGTCGCCCCAGTAGTCGTCGTTGCGGGCGAAGGTGATCGTGCTGCCCTTGTTCCAGCGGGTGAGGGTGAACGGTCCCGTGCCGTTCTCCGCGGTCTTCAGATCGGTGGTGTCGCCCTTCTTGAAGACGAGGCCGGCCGGACCGGTGAGGGCGAAGAGGAAGTTCTGGTTCGGCTCGGACAGCACGATCTCGACGGTCGTGTCGTCCGGAGCGGAGATCGAGGAGACGGACGCGAACTCCGCGTTGCCCTGCACCGTGTCATCGGTGCGGACGGTCTCGTAGGAGGAGACGACGTCGGCCGCCGTCAGGGGCGAGCCGTCGTGGAAGGTGATCCCGTCGTTGAGGGTGAAGGTGTACGTGAGGCCGTCGTCCGACACCTCGTACTCCGAGGCGAGCCGCTCGACGATCTCGTTCTCCTGGGTGCGGCTGACCAGGCCCTCATAGATGTTGTCGATGAGGATCTGCTCCAGCGCGGCACCGCTGGTGTGACGGATGTCGAGGTTGGTGGGCTCGAGCACGAGACCGACGTGCAGGGTGGCGTCGGGGTCGGGCTCGCCGCCCGTGGACGGGGCAGGCTCGGCGGAGCCGGAGCAGGCGCTGAGGATCACGGCGGTGGCCGCGAGCGCGGAGATCAGCGCGAGGCGTCGATGACGTCGGAACATGGGTGTTTCCTCTCGGTGCGGCAGGTGCTGTGTGCCGGTGGGACGAGCCTAGGGTCGGGCGGGATGCGGCGCGGCGGCCGTGGAACGGAACGTCATATTCCGGCCGCGGCCGCGGAGCCGACGAGGGCAGCGAGGTCTCGAGGCGCCGTCTCCTGGACGTTGTGCGTGGCGTCCATCGCGACGACACGCGCATCG
Organism: Microbacterium sp. K36; assembly: GCF_004794355.1. NCBI lineage: Bacteria > Bacillati > Actinomycetota > Actinomycetes > Micrococcales > Microbacteriaceae > Microbacterium > Microbacterium sp. K36. The sequence goes on from NZ_SSDN01000094.1 coordinate 13,643, forward strand.
GGGAGGCGGCGCTGGAACTCCTCGGCGTCCGCAGCGCTCACGAAGCCGCGCTCGGCGCGGACGAGCGTGACGGGCGCGGTGACCGCCGCCAGGTCGTCCCAGCCGGTCTCGTGCAGGACGGACGGGGCGGCCGGGGTGCCGGGGTCGTGGGCGGCGAGTGCGGTGGCGGCCAGGTGGGCGAAGTGGTGCTTCCATTCGACGCGGCCGTCGGGGCGGACGCGGGTGTTGAGGAAGACGCCGCGCTCGGTCTCGGGGCGGGTGCCGCCGAACCCGAGGGACATCGCCTTGTCGACGAGCTCGTCGCGGGTCGCGAAATCCGTCGGCCCGGCGTAGAACTGCCGCAGCGCCGCGGGGCCGGCGGAGACGTCGATCCCCGGCGTGATGTCGACGACGATCAGCGCGGCCACGAGGTCCGGCCGGGCCGCGGCGACGGCGGCCCCCGTGAGACCGCCGAGCGACTGTCCCACCAGGATCTGCGGCGAGGAGACCCAGGCGTCCAGTGCGGCGATGACGTCGGCGGCGAGCGTGCGGGGGGAGTAGTCCGCGTCGTCGTGCCAGGAGGAGTCGCCGTGGCCGGCGAGGTCGATCGCCAGGAGCGGCTGCCCCAGCGCCAGCGCCGTCGTGTCCCACGTGTGGGCGTTCAGGCCGGCGCCGTGCAGCAGCGTGATGCGCGGCGGCGCGGACCCGAATTGCAGCCCGCTCACGACGCGGTCCTCAGCGAGGGGGAGCGTCAGGCGCTCGACGGTCGGAAGCGGAACGCCGAGCGCGTCGGCCTGCGCGGGAAGATAGGAGAACTCGCTGGTGTCGATCGCCACGCGGCTATTCTGCGCCCCGTTGCGACCTCGCAGGAAATGCCGGAGCAATGTGACAAGCAGTAAGAGGGATTGACAGGGCGATATGCGGAGTAGTTGCGCTCGCAGGTTCGCAATGTGCATTTCGGCAGCGTCGTGCCTGCACCGTCGTCCGCACCCAGCGCCGAATATCATGGAGGTATGACGGAACAGCGCGTGCACCTGTCCAAGACGGAGCCTGCGGCCTATCAGGCCCTCGACGCCTTCTCGAAGACGGTCGGCACGATCTGTGCCGAGAACGGCATCGACGATCGGCTGAAGGAGATCGTCATGATCCACTGCTCGCAGCTGAACGGGTGCAGCTACTGCACGCGGATCCATGTGGACCGTGCGGTCGCCGCCGGGCTGGATGTCGACACGATCAGCCAGATCGCCGTCTGGCGGGAGAGCGGTGTGTTCAGCGATCGGGAGCGTGCCGCCCTCGAGCTGGCGGAAGCCTTCACCTTCATCGCGGAGGACGGCATCTCGGACGACGTGTACGACCTGGTGGGGAGCGTGTTCACCGAGAAGGAGTACGCCGCGTTGAGTTGGGCGTGCGTCTCGATCAACGCCTTCAACCGCATCGTGATCGCCGGGCGCTACCCGGTGCCCCCGCGCGGCCCCCAGGCGGGGGCGTGACGATCCTCGACGTCGAGGGCGTCACGAACGTCCGGGACGTCGGCGGCATCCCCGCGGAGGGCGGACGCATCCGCAGCGGCATCCTGCTGCGCTCCGGTCAGCTCTCCACCGCGACGACGAACGGCGCCGCGCTCCTGAGGTCGGCGGTACGCCGCATCGTCGACCTCCGCGACGGCGAGGAGGTCGCCGCGGAGCCGAGCGAGATCGAGGGGCCGGAGACGACCCATCTGCCCCTGTTCCTCGGATCCGTGCGCTCTTTCTTCGAATCCGACACGAGCCTCGACGACCTGTACCTGCATCTGCTGGAGGAGAGCGGCGATCGCCTGGTCGCCGCCGTCCGCGTGATCGCGGCCGGGGAGCCGACGCTGGTGCACTGCACCGTGGGCAAGGACAGGACAGGGGTGACGGTCGCCCTGGCCCTCTCGGCGGTCGGCGCGGATCGGGAAGCCGTCATCGACGACTACGCCCTCACCGAGTCGCAGCTGCCCGCCGAACGGTCGCGCCGCATCGCCGCCTATCTGCGGAGCCAGCATCCTGAGGCGGTGCACGCCGTGGACCTGGCCACCCGCTCGCCGGCCGAGGTGATGCGTCGCCTGCTGGCCCAGGTCGACGAGCGCTGGGGGTCGGCCGCCGGCTACCTGCGCGCGAACGGCATGACCGAGGATGAGCTCGCCGCCCTGCGTGAGGTCCTCGTCGAGTCGGTGTCGGGGGACGCCACCCGCGAAGGTTAGGCAAGCCTTCGCTTGGTGTACGATGGGATCACCATGGACACCACGCTCGACACCCGAGGCACGCGTGCGGCTCGCCGCGCGGCGCGCCGTCGCGCACACCACCTGGTGACGGCCGACGAGCACTCGCTGCTCGACCTCGAGGCGTTCCTCGCGACCCTTCCGCTCTGCGCCTCCGGTCGGATCTTCATCGAGGTTCCCGACGCCTCCGACATCGGCGTCATCCATGCACCCGGCCGTATGACCGTCACCTGGCTCGCACGTTCCGCGCGCTCCGGAGCCCCGGGAAGCGGCCGCGGCTGCACGCCCGGTCAGGCTCTAGCCCGAGCCACCTGCGCGTGGGCGGACGAGATGCTGGTGGACGACGAGGTCGAGACGCACGTCACGCTGCTCGGCGGCTACCTCGGCACCGCCGACATCGTCGAGCACCTCACCGACCGCCTCGGCGTGGCCGTGAACCGGATCCGCGTGCCGGAGCGTTTCGGACTGCTCCCCGTCGAGGGCTGAGTCAGCGGGGGCGGCGCACGTAGTTGCCGTCTTCCAGCCCTGCTTCGATCTCGAAGCGGTTCCGTAGAGGGTCGCGTCCCGCGAACAGATAGAGCACCGGCATCAGGAAGCCGTAGCGCAGCCATTGCTGCTTGTGCACGGCCTCGTGGCGCAGCACCGCGTCGGTGGGCCGCGCGTCGCCGGTGAGGAAACACCCGCCCACGCAGACGCCGCCGCGGTGGAAGGTCCATCGGGGCATGCCCCGGAACACCCAGAGACCGCCGCGCCGTTCGATCGGGCCGGTGCTCCACAGAGCGCCCCAGATCCAGCCGACGGCCGTGCCCCAGAGGTAGCCCAGGCGGCTGATCGGGGAGCGCAGCAGGAAGGAGGGGATGCGGCGGTCGGACCGTCGTCCGCGGGCGAGGCGTTCCGCCGCGACGGCCTCCCACTCCGGCGCCGGGCTCACGCGACGGCTCCGACGAGACGCAGGATCGCGCCGAGGTCATCGACGGCGTCGGCCGGAGTGCGGGGCGCGAAGCCCGCGATGGTCGCCCCGGCGAGGGGGACGCGGCTCCGGAGCTCTCGGATCGCCGTGCTCAAGGACGCAGGGGTCACGCCGAAGGGCACGGCGGCGGAAACTCCGGTGAACGACGCCGGGTCGAGGACATCGACGTCGATGTGCACCCAGACGCGCTGTGCCCCCGTGGCCTGCACAGCGTCCGCGAGCGCCCCCGGGTCGTCCAGGTCGGCCACGGTGAGGTTCCGGAGACGGTCCCGCTCCTCGGCCTCGGCGTCGTCCACGTTACGGACCCCCACGGTGACGACACGGTCACGGGGGATGCCGGGGGAGAGGGCCAGCTGTGGTTCTCCCTCTCCGAGGACCGCGCGCAGCGCCATGCCGGAGAACGCCCCGGACGGCGACGTCTCCGGCGTGTGCAGATCGGCGTGCGCATCGCACCAGACCACGGCGAGGTCGTCGGTGCCGCCAGGGAGCGTGTCGAGGGCGGCGACGGTGATGCTGCAGTCGCCGCCGATCAGTACCGTCCCGGCTTCGAGATGACCGGCGACCAGCTCCCGCGTACGTGCGAGCGCGCTGAGCCGCCGGACACCCGTGCCCAGCGCCTCACCGGCTTCGACCGGGACGTCGAGGACGGTCGTCGCCGCACGCGGCAGATCGCCGGCGATGGCCGACGCGCCGTCGACGAGGAGCATCGCGCGCGCGGCGGGCGAACCCTGCCACTGCGGCACGACCAGGAAACGCACCATGGGAGACCTCCCGGAGACGGAACCGCGGATGCCCGGGCGCGCACCCGGGCATCCGCGTCGGTGTCAGTTGCCTTCGAGCGCCTGCCGCGGCGCGCTGCCGCCGGCCTTCAGCTCGGCCAGGCGCGCCTCGACCTCGGTCAGCTCGCCGAGATCCTCGAGGCTCTCGAACTGCGCGTCGAGGCTCGAGGCGGCCAGCTCCGCCTTGCCCTGGGCGAGAGCCTCCTGGCGGCGGACCTTGTCCTCGAACCGGCCGAGCTCGCTGGTGGGGTCGAGCACGTTGATGGAGCTGACCGCGTCCTGCACCTTGGTCTGCGCCTCGGCGACCTTGGCGCGGGCGAGCAGCTCGCTGCGCTTGTTCTTGAGCTCGTTGAGCTTGTCCTTCATGCCGTTCAGGCCGCTCTTGAGCTTGTCGACGATCTCCGTCTGGGCCGCGATCTGCGGCTCGGCGCTCGTCGCCTCCCGCTCGGCGCTGATCTGGCGCTGCAGGGCGATCTTCGCGAGGTTGTCGAACTTGTCGGCGTCGGCGGTGTTGCCCGCGCCGCGCATCTCGTCGGCCTTGCGGCTGGCGGCGAGGGCCTTGTTGCCCCACTCGTTGGCCGCCTGCACGTCTTCCTCGTGGTCGCGCTCCAGCAGCCGCAGGTTGCCGATGGTTTCCGCGATGGCGGACTCGGCGTCGGCGATGCTGTTGGTGTAGTCGCGGACGAGCTGGTCGAGCATCTTCTGCGGGTCCTCCGCAGAGTCCAGGAGGGCGTTGATGTTCGCGCGGACGAGGGTGGAGATCCGTCCGAAGATGGACTGCTTGGTCATGCGTGGTTCCTTTCAGAGGGGCGTCTTCGAGAGCTTGGCGTATGTGTCTGTGCGGGGGATCAGAAGCGTCGACCTCCGGAGCGTCCGCGTCCGCCGCCCCCGCGGGATCCGCCTCCGCCGAAGCCGGAGCTGCGGAAACCGCCCGAGGAGCGCCAGCCGCTGCTGCGCCGGGACGAGCCGCCGCCCCCGCCGCCGGCGAGGAGTCCGCCGATGATCCCGCCGAGGATGTCCCCGCCGATGCCGGAGCCGCCGGAGCGGGACCCGGAGCCGCCGAAGACTCCGCCCCAGCCGTCGTCCGGATAGCCGCCGGGGCTGTACGCGCGGAGATCGGCCTCCGCGGCGGACGTGGCCTGGCGTGCGAGATCGAGGGCGCGCTGCGCCTCGGCCAGGGCGTTCTCGACATCCGACGTGCGCAGGGTGAGGGCCTGGGTCAACGCGGCGTCGGCAGCGGCCAGGCGTGTCCGGGCGGTGGAGCCCACGGTGCCGCGGCGCGTCTCGATGAACTCCCGGGCAGCCCGGATCTCGGAGGCCGCCTGGGTGAGGGTCTGCTCCAGGAGCTGCTGGGCCCGTCGAGCGCGCTCCACGGCTTCGTGTCCGTGCGCGATCGCACCATCGATCTGCGCGTTCGCGGCCGTGAGGGCGTCGAGTGCCCGCTGCGGGTTGCGGGGCGTGGCGACGAGATCGGCCTGTGCCCTCTGCAGCTGTGCGGTCACCGTCTGGGTCGCGCTCGCCAGGGTACCGGTCGGGTCGGGCAGTTGCGCTGCCGCAGCGACATCGCCCTGGAGCTCGGTGACGAGCTCCTGCGCCTGCGTCTCGATCCCGGTCAGCTCGGTTCCGAGCGCGGTGATCGCCTGGACCAGCTGCGCGGCCTGCGCCACCGCCTGCTCGGCCGTGCGGATCGCGAACGCCGCTTCACCGGTGCGCCCGTTCGCGAGGGCCTGGGCCGCGGCGTCGATCGCCCGATCGGCCAAGGCTGCGCGCTCCTGGGCCTGAGCCGGGTTGTCCGTCACGGTGCTCAGGGCGGCCTGGTCGTAGGTCACGACGAGAGCGGCGAGGGAAGGAGCGGCCGAGGCGAGGTGCGGCGTCAGATCGGCGCGCTCTCGCCGCACCCGGTCCAGCTCCTGCGGCGCGTTCTGCTCGAGCCGCCGCAGTTCGTCGAAGGCCTCGGTGTTGTCGTCGAGGATCTCGTCGATCTCGTCGGCCAGCCGGATGATGAGGATGTGCCACGCACGGCGGTCGTGGACGGAATCCTCGATCTCGTCGTCGAGCTTCTGCCGGAGGTCGAACGCCTCGGCGATCTTCGCCTTCGCCTCGTCGACGGCGCGGGAGAACTCCGCGGTCGCGCCCTCGCCGTACTGCGCCACGGCGAAACCCAACTCCTCCCGGCTGGAGGTGATCGCGTCGTCGGCCCGGACGAGTGCGACGCCGGCCTGCTGCTCGACCTGGGCATCGGTGAGAGTCGAGAACGGATCGGCGGGATCCGGGGTCTCCGGCATGGCGCCTCGCTCGCGGATGGCTGCGGCGCGGCGTGCGCGTCGGACCAGAGCGACGACGAGCCAGATGAGCAGGGCGGCCGCGACCACCCCGACGACGATCAGCGTGACGCGGAGCGCCCCGGCGCCCCCGTCCCCCTGGATCTCGTCCGCGGCCAGCGTGATCGCGCCGACCCAGTCGCCGTCTCCGGCGAGCGGGGCGATGGCGTCTTCGATGGCGGCGAGCTGCCCGTCGCTCAACGGCCCCGAGGAGTCGGCGGAGATGTAGAGGCTGCGGCCCTCGACGGCGATCGCGAGGAGGTACTGATCGGGGCCGAGCCGATTGTCGTTCGCGACCTGATCGGCCCAGTCGACGCTGTCGCTCGGGTCGGTGAAGTCGTCGACGAGGACGACGAAGAGATCGGCGGAGGAGTTGTCGGTGAGCTCCTGCAGACGGGACTCGACCTGTTCCTCCTCGGCGGGGGAGAGGACGTCGGCCTGGTCGGTGACGTACCCGGAGTCCAGCGTGAGCGGATCGGTCGCGGACGCCGCCGAGGCGGACAGCGCACCCGCCGCGACCGCGAGGGCCAGAACACCCAGCGTCAGCCACCGTTTCGTCATCGTGTTCCCTCCGACCGGCAGCCGAGCCCCATGTGTCGAGTCTATGCACTGGGTCCGACACGCGACAGCACTCGCGCGCGTCTCGGCGTTCGCCCTCAGCGGAGACACATACGCTGGAAGGCATGGACGACAGGTACGGATCGGACGTGCTGGCGGCGGGCTGGCGCGAGCGCGGCGCGAAGCCGGTGCCGCAGGTGCCCGCCGAGGTCGACCTCGTGGTCGAGGTCGCGGCGGACGGATTCTGCGGCGCCGTGACGAAGGTGCAGGGCGGTGCCGTGGAGCTCGAGGACCGCGTCGGGCGACGGCGGCTGTTCCCCCTCGGCGGCGGCTTCCTCATCGACGGGGCACCGGTGCGCCTCACGGTGCCGACGGCATCCGCGCAGGGACCTCGCCGCACCGCCTCCGGTTCCTTCGCGGTGGCGGATCAGCGGGCGCGGACGGCGCTGCCCAGCCGGATCCTCGTCGAAGGACGGCACGACGCCGAGCTCGTGGAGAAGGTATGGGGGGCCGATCTGCGCGTCGAAGGCGTCGTGGTCGAGTACCTCCAGGGCGTGGATCTCCTCGACGAACTCCTCGCCGCGGAGCCGCCGAGCGCGCGCCGGAGGTACGGCGTCCTCGTGGACCACCTCGTGCCGGGGTCGAAGGAGTCCCGTATCGCGGAGGCGGTCGCCCGCGGACCGCACGGCCGCCATGTCCGTATCGTCGGACACCCGTTCGTCGACGTCTGGCAGTGCGTCACCCCTCGAGCCCTCGGCATCGCCGCGTGGCCCGAGATCCCGCGCGGCGTCGACTGGAAGACGGGCATCTGCCGCGCCTTCGGCTGGCCGCACGAGACGCAGGCCGACACCGCCAGGGCCTGGCAGCACATCCTGTCGAAGGTCACGACGTACCGCGACCTCGAACCCGCACTCCTCGGCCGGGTGGAAGAGCTGATCGACTTCGTCACCGAGCCCGCCAGCTGACCGCGTCCGGCGGCCGGGTTCCCGGCGACTACCCTGGATCCATGCCCGAACCGCGTACCTTCCGCGATGAGCCGGTGTCCTTCGTGCGTCGGAGCGGCCGGATGTCCGAGGCGCAGGAGCGCGCCTTCACCGATCTCGCCCCGCACTATCTGCTGGATGTGCCGCGCGCCGTGGCGTGGACCTCCGTGCACCCCGAGGCGCGGCTCGACGTGGTGGCCGAGTACGGCCGCCAGGCGGATCTCTTCGTCGAGATCGGCTCCGGCCAGGGTCATGCCATCGTCGCTGCTGCGTCGAGCCGTCCGCACGACGACTTCCTCGCCGTGGAGGTGTTCCGCGCGGGGGTCGCCCGGACCATGCTCGACGCCGATCGGGCGGGCGCGCGGAACCTCCGCGTCGTAGAGGCCAATGCGCCCGAGGTGCTGTCCTCCTACCTCCCGGAGGCGGCGGCGGCCGAGGTGTGGATCTTCTTCCCCGACCCGTGGCACAAGAAGCGCCACACGAAACGGCGTCTGGTCCGGCCCGGATTCGGGGAAACGGCGGCCAGGGCGCTGCGCGACGGCGGCCTGCTCCGGCTCGCGACCGACTGGGAGGACTATGCGCTCCAGATGCGGGAGGTGCTCGACGCCGAGCCCCTGTTCGAGCGGGCCTTCGAGGGCGACTGGGCCGAGCGGTTCGACGGTCGGGTCATGACCGCGTTCGAGCGAAAGGGTCTCGCGAAGGGCCGCGACATCCGCGACCTCGTGTACCGCCGACGGGATCGTGCATGACGCAGGCTCCTCCGAGCGCGCCCGTGGGGGTGCGCCTCGTTCCCGCGGCGTTGGTGTGCGCGGCCGCTCCGGCCTTCTTCGTCGCGGCGCTGCCCTGGCTCGGCTGGCTGCTGTTGGCGCTGGGCCTCGGCGCCGCCGTGCTCGTGGAGCGCCGCGACGAGCCGCTCCCCGGGGCCGACGGATCCCGGCGGCCCTCGCTCAGCCGTGACCTCTCGCTGATCGCGCTCGGCATGCTCATCGTGAGCGTCATCCCGCTCGCGGCGGAGCTCGACAACCTGGCCATGCTCCGCTTCACCCTCGCGCTCGGCGGCGCGGTGCTCGTCCCATATCTGATGTCGCGGTTCGTCTTCCGCGACCGGGCTATCCGGTTCCCCTGGCGGACCGGGCAGCGCTGGGGGCTGCTCCACTGGGGCTGGCTCGTCGCCGTTCTCGTGCTCGGCTGGCTGATCCTGCCCTTCTACTTCATCACCAGCGGCGTCTATCAGAACTGGCCGGTGGTGGACACGCCCGATCTCATCGCACGGCTGTTCGTCGGTGTCGGCGCGGTCGGCATCTGGGACGAGCTGTTCTTCATCTGCACCGTCTTCGCGCTGTTGCGGCGCCATTTCCCTGATGCGCTCGCGAACGTGCTGCAGGCCGTCGTGTTCGTCTCGTTCCTCTGGGAGCTCGGGTACCGGGAGTGGGGGCCGTTGCTGACCATCCCGTTCGCGCTCCTGCAGGGGTTCATCTTCCTCCGAACGCACTCGCTGGCCTACGTCGTCACGGTGCACCTCCTCTTCGACGCGGTGGTGTTCGCCGTGCTCGTCCACGCCCACAACCCGGGTCTGCTGCCGGTCTTCCTCGTCTGACGGGGTGACTTCCCCGGCGTCAGCGGCCACACTCGATGCATGGCCGAGTGGGTGCTGCATCTCGACATGGATCAGTTCATCGCCGCGGTCGAGGTGCGGCGACGCCCGGAGCTGGCCGGACGGCCGGTCATCATCGGGGGACGCGGCGATCCGACCGAGCGGGCCGTCGTCTCGACGGCGTCGTACGAGGCGCGCGCCTTCGGCATCGGGTCGGGGATGCCGCTGAAGATCGCGGCGCGCAAGGCGCCGGAGGACGCGGTGTTCCTGCCCGTGGACCACGCGGAGTACGAGCGGGCCTCGGATGAGGTGATGGCAGCGCTGCGCACGCTGCCCGACGTGGTGCTGGAGGTGATCGGGTGGGACGAGTGCTTCCTCGGCGTCGTGACCGATGACCCGGAGGGCGTCGCGCGGGCCGCCCAGCGCGCGGTCGAGGAGGCGACGGGGCTGCAGTGCTCGGTCGGCATCGGAGACAACAAGGTGCGGGCGAAGATCGCGACGGAGTTCGGCAAGCCACGAGGCGTGTTCCGGCTGACGGCCGACAACTGGTTCGCGGTGATGGGTGCCCGGCCGACCCGTGACCTCTGGGGCGTGGGGCCGAAGGTGCAGAAGCGGCTCGCGACGCACGGCATCGACACGGTGCGCGAACTCGCGGCGGCGGAGGAGGAGACCCTCGTCGCGGAGTTCGGTCCGAAGATGGGGCGGTGGTACCTCGGTCTGGGCTCGGGGCTGGGGCCACGGATCGTCGACGACACTCCGTGGGTGGCGCGGAGCCACAGTCGGGAGACCACATATCAGCAGAACCTCACGACGCCTGAGGCGGTGCAGGACGCGCTGCGGGAGCTCGCGGGACACGCGTTCGACGACTGCGCCGCCGAGGGGCGCCCGGTCATGCGGGTGCATCTCAAGGTGCGGTACGCCCCGTTCGAGACGAGGACCTTCGGCCGGAAGCTCTCGGCCCCCACGACGGATCGAGACGAAGTCGTCGCGATGGCGCTCGTCCTCGGTGAGACCCTCGACGCCGACCGCGAAGTGCGTCTGCTCGGGGTGCGGGCCGAGATGACGATGCCCGACGAACCGGACGGTGTCGAGCGCACGCCTGTCCGCGGACGCATCTGACCTCAGTCGCGGATCATCGCGGCGATCGCGCTCACCTCGATGAGCGCTCCCGGCACGCCGAGGCCCGCTACCCGCGCGGCGGTCACGAGGGGCGGAGCGCCGTCCCTGGCGAGGGTGGCGGCCACGGCACCGTACGCCGCGCGCAGATCGGCCTCCTGGTGGATGAGGATGGTCCAGCTCACGACGTCGTCGAGCGCCGCCCCTGCGGACTCGAGCGCGACCTGCGCGTTGTCGAGAGCGCGAAGGGACTGCGTGCCCACGTCGGGGGAGACGACGGCGCCGGAGGCGTCGACGCCGTTCTGCCCTCCGATGTAGACGGTGGTCGCCCCCGCGGGGATGACGACGGCGTGACTGAAGGCGGGGCTGCGGACGAGGCCGTCCGGCTGCAGGAAGGTGATGTCCATGCGCAGATCATGCCCGAGGGCACCGACATCGCGTACCCCGGTGTCACACGGGATCCGACGGTACGAGCGGTGGCGGGGCCGGGACGCTGGTGACCGTGCCGGTCGTGCCGAGGCCGCTGACGGCGTCGAAGACCGCGACCACGACGGCGGCACTCACGACGGCGCCGTGCAGCGGGTGGTGCCAGAACTGCAGCCGCGCGATCAGCCGGTCCCCGCTCACGCTGACCACCAGCGCCCGCACGCCTTCGTGCCGGTGCACGCCCTCCGCCGTCCGCGCCGCATCGACGAGCGGACCGAGCACCCCGTCGATCCCGGCACTCCCGTCGCGTCGCACCCTGATCTCCACCTCGCTGCGTCGGGCGCCGCGGGTGGAGTCGTTGACGACGGGATCGGAGAGCAGACGTGCGTTGGGGATGTGGAGGGTGCGGCCGTCGACGGTATGCAGGATCACCGCGCGGGCGTTGAGCTCCGTCACCGTCCCGGCGATCACGGAGTCCAGCGCCTCCACGACGATCTCGTCCCCGATGCGGACCGTCTGGCGCGCCTGCAGCAGCACACCGGCCGCGAAGTTGTCCGCCACGCCGCGGAGGACCAGGATCGCGACGATGCCGAGGATGACGACGATCGCGAGCAAGGGCTGCACGTTCGCGCCCAGCATGGCGAGCGCGATGCCGAAGCCCAGCAGGAGGATCGCATAGCCGACGAATTGCGCGATCGCAGTCCCCACGGCGGTGGAGATGCCGGGAGCACGCCGGAGCAGGGCTGTCGTGCCCCGGCGTGCGAACCGCGAGATGATCCAGGTCGCGAGGGCGACGAGCAGGGCCAGCACCAGCTGCCACCAGTCGATGTCGGTGGGCAGGAGATCCTGCAGGTCCATGCCGTGGGCTCCTCGCGCCGGTGGGGGCCGGTGCGCGGCCTACTGCAGCGCCTTCGCCTTGATGAGGGAGTACTCGTCCGGCGTGATGGTCCCGGCGTCCAGCAGCGCCTTGGCCTTCGCGATCTCCTCGCTCGGACTGCTGCCGGCCACCTGCTGGATGTACGCGTTCGCGGCCTCCTGCGCTCGACGGGCTTCCGCACTGCTGCGTTCGGCCATGCCGTTGCCCCGGGCGATGAGGTACACGAGCGCCGTGAGGAACGGCACGAAGATCAGGAAGAAGATCCACACGGCCTTCCACCAGCCGCTCAGCTTGTGGTCGCGGAACAGGTCCCCGATGATCGCGAACAGGGCGAAGAGATACGCGGTGAAGGCGAAGATCCACAGGAACCACCAGATGATGTCCCAGAACGATGCCCAAAATCCCATGACTGCTCCTTTCTCGGTGCCACCGTCTCCGGGGCACGCTGGGAACATACCGGCGGGCGCAGCGCCGGCGCACCGGTTCCGTCGGGAGTTCACCCGGGTGACTCGCCGCGGTGAGACGCCTCCGGCCGGTCGCGCCGGGAGCGTCGGCAGTACGCTTCCCTCGACGGCGGAGGGAGTCCCATGAGCACAGTGCACAGACCACCGTGGCTGCTGAGCACTCTGGACGGCTACCAGCGCCGCTGGGTCGTGCGCGACGTGCTCGCCGGCCTCTCCGCGGGTGCGGTCGTGGTTCCGCAGGCCATGGCGTACGCGACGATCGCGAATCTCCCGGTGCAGGTCGGCCTCTACACGTGCATCGTCCCCATGCTCGTGTACGCCCTCCTCGGTGGCAGCCGGGCGATGAGCGTCTCGACGACATCGACCATCGCGACCCTCACCGCGACCACGCTGGTCTCGGCAGGCGTCGCGGCGGGCGCGGACGACGCGATCGGCGCGCTCATGATGCTGACCCTCCTGGTGGGAGCGGTGCTGCTGTTGGCACGAGCGTGCCGGCTGGGATCCCTCGTCGAGAACATCAGCGGCGCGACTGTGCTCGGGCTGAAGATCGGGGTGGGGGCGACGGTCGCCGTCGGGCAGCTCCCGAAGCTCCTGGGGGAATCCTTCGACTTCTCCGGCCACGGCTTCATCCGCTCCCTGGTCGCGGTGGGCGAGGCGCTCGACAGCGTCAACATCCCGACGCTCCTCCTCTCGGCGGGATCCATCGCCACACTCCTGCTCCTCAAACGCTTCGCTCCGCGGGTCCCCGGCACTCTCGTCGTCGTGGCCGCCGGCATGCTGCTCGTGGGGGTCGGAGGGATCGACGGTCTCGGTGTCGACCTCATCGCCCCGGTGGCCGGCGGTCTTCCCGTTCCGGGGATCCCGGACCTGTCCGAGGCCGCGGCGCTCGTACCCGGAGCGCTGGCGATCGCCGTCATGGCCTTCCTCGAGTCCGCCGCCGTCGCACGCAGCCTGCGCCAGGCGACGGAGCCGCAGATCGACAGCGACCAGGAGCTCTTCGCGACCGGCGCGGCGAACACGGTCGGTGCCTTCTTCGCGGCCATGCCCGCTGCGGGAGGGTTCTCGCAGAGCGCCGTCAACCAGGGTGCCGGTGCGCGCTCCCAGCTGGCGACGCTGACCACTGTCGGGCTCGCCGTCCTCGTCGCGTTGTTCCTCGCTCCGGTGCTGAGCCTGCTGCCCGAGGCGACGCTCGCGGCGATGGTCTTCACCGCGGTGGCTGGACTCATCAACATCCCCGAGCTCGTGCGCTGGGCGCGCATCAGTCGGATGGACTTCTGGGTCGCGACCTCCGTGGCGGCCATCGGTCTCACCGCGGGGCTCCTCCCCGCGGTGGCTGTCGGCGTCGTCGTGACGCTGGTGCTCGTGCTGCGAGAGCTCAACATCCCCCGCGTCCGTGTGGTGGGGAGCCGGGGGAGCGCTCTCGGGCTGGAGCCCGAGCGGGGGCTCTACACGGCGAATGCGCTCGCCAACCAGCGCCTCATCGTGCAGACCGTCGCCGCGCAGGCCGAGCCGGTGCGGACGCTCGTGCTCGGACTGCCACAGCAGGTGGTGATGTCCATCACCGTGCTCGACGCGCTCGAAGCCCTCGATCGGGAGCTGGCGCAGCTCGGCGTGGAGCTCCATCTCGCGGCTCTGCCTGCGGACGCGACCGCTGTCGCGGCTCGGACGTCGTGGTACTCCGCCCTGGCGGCGGCCGGACGCGTGCACCCCGCGGTCGATGTCGGGCTCCGGGCCGCGGCGGACCGGGAGGAGCAGCGGCGTTCACCCGGGTGAAGTGGCCGATGAGCGGTGACGTGCGGCCACCGCCTGCCTAGGCTGACGGCACGGAAGGTCCACGGCGATCGAGACAGGGGAGACGATGCCCGACCGCAGCCGGAACCGGAGAGCGAGGCGGGCATGGCGGCACGCGCCGGAGTGACGTGGCGATGGTCCCGGTTCGGTCTCGGCGTGCTCTACGCGATGCCCGCGATCGCGGTCGCGCCGTTCGATCCCGCTGTCGCGCTGGCTCTGAGCATCGGGGTCCTGCCGGCGGCTGTCGTCGGGCTTCCTGCACGGCGACGGGCGCGCTCGGCGATCCCCGTGCTCGGGACGCTGGTCGCGCTGGGGCTCCTGCTCGGTGCCACGCTCGCGCTCGTACCTGTCCTCGCTGTGCTCGCCGTGGCTGTGCTGGCGGTCCTTGCCAGCATGCTCGCCGCGCGGGAGCGCGCCGGTCAGCTCGCTCTGACCCTGGTCCTGCCCATGGTCGGGATCGGTCTGAGCTTCCCGCTGTCGACGACGACAGTCCTCCTTGCCGGTGCGATCGTCGCCGGCTCGGTGTACGCATGGCTCATCGCCCTGCTCTGGCCGGACCACGAGGCGGGCGTGCGGGCCGCGGCATCGATGCCGAAAGGGCGAGCCTTGCTGATGTACGGCTTCCTGCTCGGCGTCGCCGCCGCGACGGCGGCGGCCATCGGCTTCGCGACCGGGGTCGAGCACGTCGGCTGGGCGACCGGCGCCGTGCTGCTGGTGATGCGTCCTGTGCGAGGCCAGCTCGTCCTGCGCAGCGTCGGTCGGGCGGCGTCGGTGCTCGTCGGAGCGCTGGTGGCGGCGGGGTTCGCCCTGCTGTCTCCGAGCGGGGCTGCGATCGGGTTCGCAATCGGTGTCGTGGTGGGGTGTCTCGGTGCAGTCCAGGAGAGCCGGTGGTACGTCGCGCCGGCGTTCACGACCTTCCTCGTGCTCACGTTGCTGCTGTCGACGTCGTCGGAGCCGCCGACCGCGCGTTTCCTGGAGAGGACGCTCGAGACGCTTCTGGGCGTGGCCCTGGCGCTGTTGTTCGGCGCGCTGATCCCCGCTCTGCTGGCGATCCGGCGGCCGACGCACGTGAACGTCTCGGAGTGAGCGCGACGGGCGCTCCCCTTGCGGGACCGCTCCCACCTTGCAATAGACTGCCCGCGAGGGGGAGCAAGATCGAAATCGGGGGGTTTCGAGTGCTGAACAGTGCGTGGACGGCGGGAACGGGCGAGAGCGCGGCACCTGCTGCAGTGAAGGGTGAGGTTCGTCGAGAGCGCCTGCTCTCACGACTGACGGCCGCGATGGACGGGCCGTGGACGCTCACTCTCGTGAGCGCCCCGGCAGGGTCGGGGAAGACCAGGCTGCTGTCGCAATGGGCTGAGGATCTCCGCGCTCACGCAGACATCGAGCTCGTATGGGTAGCGCTGGAGCGCGGGGAGGCGGATCTGCCGCTGGTCCGCGCGGCCCTGGGCAGGGTCGATGATCGTGGCTTGCAGGAGGCGCTGGCACAGGTGCCGTCCGTGCGGTCGGCGGCCTCCGCGCGGGCGCTCGCCAGAGCCCTCGCCGAAGCGAGGAGGCGCATCGTCATCGTCGTCGACGACGTGCACCGCGTGCAGGACGAGGAGACGGCGCAACTGATCTCGACGTTCGTGCAGAACGCGCCGGGCAACGTGCACGTGGTGCTCTCCGGTCGAGGGACCAGGGCCATTCCGCTGGCGCGACGACGCATCGCAGGGGTGGCCCTCGAGATCGACGCCCGAGCGCTCGCGTTCGACCCGGCCGAGGTCAGGGCGTTCTTCCGCATCCGCGGCATCCGGCTCTCGCAGGGAGAGATCAGCTCCGTGCTCTCCCGCACCGAGGGGTGGGCGACAGGGCTGCAGCTCATGATGCTCGATGCTGCAGGGGCGCAGACGGTCCTCGCCCATCCGCTGCGGGGGGACGCCCCTGAGGTCGCGGACTACTTCGTCGAGGAGGTGCTCGGAGACCTCGACGGCGCGCTCCGGTCATTCCTGGAGGCGACCGCGGTCGCGGAGGCCTTCACCGCCGAGCTCGCCGCGGAGCTCTCGGGGGCCGGCGTGGTCACGGCCATGATCGACCGGCTGCTCCGTCTCACCGTGCTCGCCGGCCCTGACACCGCGGAACCACCCCGCTACCACTATCCGCCGCTGCTGCGGGAGTTCCTCCTGGGTCGGCTTCGGCAGGGCGGAGCGGACCGCGAGGAGCAGCTCCATCGCCGGGCGGCGGACTGGTTCGCGACACACGATGAGCCGGTGCTCGCGTTGCGGCATGCCGTGCGCGGCGGAGAGACGGCGTGCACGGCGGGAGTCCTGCGGCGCTGCGGCACGCAGCTCGTGCTGGACGGCCGCGCGGACGAGGTGCGGGAGGTGATGGCCGAGCTTCCGGCCATCCTGCGGGTGGTGCCGACCGTGCGGATGCTCATCGCAGCGGCGGAGCTGTCGTGCGGAGACCCCTCGGCTGCGGTGATCGTCCCGTCCGTCGGCCGGGGGGAGCCCGACGTCGACCGCCGCTGGCGGCAGGGGATCGAGCTGCACACCGCGCTCCGGCGGGGCGGGATCGCCGAGGCGCTGGACGGCGTCCGTGCCGACCTCCGCGACCTCAGCGGCGAAGAGCAGGTCGATGCCTACGTGCTCCTGGAGGCTGCGACGGCGGAACTCTACATCGGACGGCTCGACCGGGCGGAGGCGACGGCGCGCCTCGCCGGGGATCTCGCCAGGGCGATCGGAGCGCGTGCGGCGGAGCTCCAGGCGGAGGCGGTTCTCGCCACCAGCGTGCTCTTCCGGGGGAGGCTCCGGGACGCGACCGAGGCGGGAGCCGCTCTGGAGGGCCGCTGGCACGAGCTCGACGAACCGGACAACCCCTTCTTCGAGGTGACGCGCGTCTGGCGTTTCTGGGCGCCCTACGAGGGCATGCAGAGCCTGGAGGAGGTGCAGACGCTGCAGACGGCCGCACGGGTGATCGACGACGGCGGTGAGACCGCGATCGCCAGGGGCCTGCAGGGGATGCGCGCACTGTTGGCGGCCGAGCAGGTCGCCGACCCCCGCGACGCGGCGGTGGGGCTTCTCGACACCTTGACGCCGCGGAGTGACCTCCCGCTTCCCCCGCACTGGTACGCCATGATGGGGCCTTTCGCCGTCCATGCCTTCGATCGGCTGGGCGAGCCGACGCTTCGTGACCGGTTCATCGCCGACATGGAGGAGATGCTGGGCGACGCCGGGGATGTACTCGTGCTGCGTGCGATCGCCGCCATCCATGACCGCCGCGACGGCATCGCCCGTGGTGCGCTGGCACCGGTGCTGGAGGGGGCGACGCCATGTCTGCTCCCGGCCTCGCTGATCGACGCCTGGCTGGTGGAGGCGGAGCTCGACGTGCACGACGGGGAGCCGGACCGGGCGCAGCTGGCGCTCGCCACCGCCCTCGCCCTTGCGGAGCCGGAGGAGCATGTGCGCCGGATCGCCGAGGCGGGCCCCGTCGTCGCCCGCCTGCTCTCGGCCCGGGCGACGGCCGGAGCCCGCACGCACTTCGCGGATCGGGTGCGGGGGCGGCTCGCCGCCGCCGGCGTGCTCGTGGAGGAGGAGCTGACGCAGCGTGAGCGCATCGTGCTGAGCGCGTTGAGCCGCAATGCCACGCTCCGCCAGATCGCCCAGCAGGAGTACATCTCCCCGAACACGGTGAAGACGCATGTGCGCAACATCTACCGCAAGCTCGGGGTCTCGGATCGCGATGGCGTGACAGCGGCCGCCCAGGCCCTCGGATTGCTCTGAGGGCCTGGGCGGCCGCCGGGTCGTCAGTCGCGGGCCATGGCCGCCGCCAGGTGCGCCTCCAGGTCGATGTAGGCGTCGTCGGCGACGTCGAAAACGACCTGCGTTATGTGGCCGCCGCGGAAGTCGAACCCGTAGCCGTACAGGGACGACACGGGGTCGGCGCTGTCCCGCCCGATCGTCAGGCCTTCGCCGCAGAGCGAGAAGTGGCCGAGAGTGGTGTGGAGCTCCATTTCGCCTACGACGGCGTCATTGATGTGAAGTCGGAGGGGGCCCACGGCCTCCAGCGAGTCTCCAGTGTGCGTTTTCGTGAACTCGATCCCGACGATGTGGGAACCGGGTGCCGGAATCGGTGCAGATACGTGATTCTCAGGAGGGATGCCGAGGTAGTTGTAGACGTAGTGCACTTCGCCGTCCTTGACGAAGAGTGTGTGTCCGCCGAAGCGGGAGCCGTGCGCGAAGATGACGCCCTCGGTGTCTGGCGTGAACTCGACCTCCGCGGCGATCTTGAAGGAGACGCCGTGGGTGTTCGCCGCCGATCGCTCGGGCACCTCACTGGTGCCCGGGTAGTAGACGAATCGACCGGACGGCGGTACGGGTTGGTGGAACTCCATGTTGAGGAAGGTCTGCAGGTCTTCGGGGTTGCCGATGATCTGGAGGTCGTTCAGTGGGAGCACCGCGTTCGCCTTCGCCTCCTCCATCCAGAGGGCCTTGAGCTCCTCCAGCTTGTCGGGATGCTCGGCGGCGAGGTTGACGGCCTCGGCGCGATCGACGTCCGTGTGATAGAGCTCCCACTCGTCGTCGAGAAAGTGGCCGCCCCCGCTCATCGGGCCATGCACGGCCACGGCCTTCCACCCGTTGTGCCAGATGCCGCGCTGTCCAAGCATCTCGTAGTACTGCGTCTCCTTCGCTGTCGGCGCGTCTGGGGCGGCGTCGAACGAGTAGGCCATCGAGACGCCGGAGAGCGGCGTCTGCTCGATGCCGTTGTAGACCTCCGGGAACTCGACGCCGCAGGCTTCGAGGATCGTCGGCACGATGTCGGTGGAGTGGTGGTACTGATGACGCACCTCGCCGCGGGCCTTGATGCCGGCGGGCCAGTGGATCACCAGCGGATCGCACACGCCGCCCTGGTAGGTGTAGCGCTTGAACATCTTGTAGGGCGTGGAGAAGGCCGCGGCCCATCCGGTCGGGTAGTGGTTGTAGGTGTCAGGGGACCCCAGCGCATCCCTCATCGTGATGTTCTGCGTGATGTCGTCAGGTACCCCGTTGAAGAACTTGCCCTCGTTGACGGAGCCGTTGGGGCTGCCCTCGCCGGACGCGCCGTTGTCGGCGCAGTAGATGATGAGGGTGTTGTCGAGCTGCCCGGACTCCTCCAGGTAGTCCACGATGCGGCCGACCTGGGCGTCGGTGTACTCGCTGAAGCCGGCGTAGACCTCCGCCATGCGCGAGAAAAGTGCCTTCTCCTCGTCGTTCAGGGTGTCCCAGGGACGCACCTCGTCGACAGGTGTGAAGGTGCCCTCCGGCATCGGGTTGAGCGCGGTGAGCTCGGTGCCCTCCGGGACGATGCCCTTCTCGATCATCCGGGCGAGGACCCACTCGCGGTAGGCCTCGTAGCCGTCGTCGAACACGCCCTTGTACTTGTCGATGTACTCCTGCGGCGCGTGGTGCGGGGCATGGTTCGCGCCGGGGCAGAACCACATGTACCAGGGCTTGTCCGGCTCGGTCTGCTTGACGTCGCGGATCATCGACAGCGCGCGATCGGCGAGGTCCTTCGAGAGGTGGTAGCCGTCCTCGGGGAGGTAGGGCTGGTCGATGTAGTGGTTGTCCTCGGCGAGGGACGGATACCAGTTGTTCGTCTCGCCGCCGATGAAGCCGTAGAAGCGGTCGTACCCCTGCGCCAGCGGCCAGTGCTTCTTGGACGCGCCGGCCGTCCACTCATCGATCGGGACGTTGTGGTTCTTGCCCACCCAGAACGTCGACCAGCCGGCGTCGCGGAGGACGTGGGCCATCGTGGTGTTCGAGTCGGGGATGTGGGAGTTGTAGCCGGGGAAGCCGGTCGACGACTCCGAGATCGTCGCGAAGCCGTTGAGGTGGTGGTTGCGTCCGGTGAGGAACGTCGAGCGGGTGGGGGAGCACAGCGCCGTCGTGTGCCACTGGGAGTACGTCAGACCGTTCTGCGCCAGGCGATCCATGGTCGGCATGTTGATGCGTCCGCCGTACGGGGACCAGGCCGCCATGCCGGTGTCGTCATAGAGGACGACCAGCACGTTGGGTGCTCCCTCGCGGGGCTTCGCCGGGAGGAACGCCTCCCAGTCGGCCTCCGAATCGCGGACGTCGAGTTCGATTCTGCCCTGGAAGTCACGGGCCATGTCCATCTCCTTCATCTCTGCCGAACCGCCTTTCCCCGCACAGTACTGCCGGGTCAGGGCCGGGGTCACGGGTCCCGTGACGCGTTCATCCGGGTGATCTCCGTGGCGCGGCGGCGGCGCGCTCAGAAGCTGCCGATGCCCTTGCCGATCAGGGACATGCCGATCACGAGCAGCAGCACGGCCATGATGACCGCGTTCTCGGCGGCGAGCCATCCGCGCAGGGCGTCGAGCGGGGCGCGCAGCCGTGCAGCGGCGACGAGGTAGCCGACGACGGGCACGAGCACGGTCGACGCCCCGATCAGGGTGAAGACGGCGATCACGAGGATCGTGGACCTCCCGTCGAGCGCCGCGCCCCCGATGTCGACCCCGGCTCCGGCGGCCAGGAGCAGGTTCTTCGGATTCACCGCCGACAGCAGGAACCCCAGTCCGAGCGCCGTGCCGAACGACATCGTGTCGATCGCCTTCATCCACGACGGCAGGGCCGCCGGTTGCCCCGCCTGCGGGCGCTTGCGCCACTGACCGACCGCCAGCACCAGCAGCAGGAGTCCGAGGACGAGCTGGATGACGCCGCGGATCGGGCGGGAGGCATCCGGATCCTCCTCGGGGAGCACCGCAGACAGCAGGGTGAAGAGGCCGACCGCCACGACGATGCCCGCGATCCAGCCGAGCAGGAATCCGACGCTCGTGACCCGTGCCTTCGCGGACAGGAGCATGAGGATCGCGGCGATGATCGGCACGGGGCTGATCGCGACGCCCACGGCGAGGGGGAGGATCTCCCCGATGACGGCACCCATTCAGCTGCCCTTCCTGTTCGGAGCCGGCGAAGCGGCATCGGTCGGCGCGAGCTCGGTGATGGCGGCGCGGTTGGTCGCGTAGACCGGTTCCCGGTCGAGGATCCCCAGCGAGCGGAGGCGGCGGAGCGTGTTCGGCCGGACGCGGCTGAAGGCGAGGGAGATCGACTGCGTGTCGAGCCACTCCCGCAGCGCCTGGAAGGCCTCGGCGCCCGTGACGTCGACGTCCGTCACCGCCTCCATGTCGACGACGACGTGCTGGACGGCGGACGGGCCTGCGGCGCGGACCGCCTCCTTCACGGCGGCCGAGAACACGGCGCCGTTGGCGAAGAACAGGGGTGCCGCGAGCCGGACGACGATGACTCCCGGCGCGGTCGTCGTGCCGGCGGGAGCGTCCTCCAGGAGGGACTCGCCGGGGTCGCCCGAGGTCTCCAGCACGTCGATGGCGGGGTGGGAGGCGCGTTGCGCGAGGTTGACGAGGGCGAGCACGAACGCCACGAGGATTCCCGCGATCGAACCGACGAACAGGGTCACGAGGAAGCAGACCGCACCGATGACGAACTCGAACCGGTCGAGGCGCCACAGCCGGATGAAGTCGCGGATGCCGAGGAGCGGGATGATCGCGACGCCGACGATGGCGCCGATCGCCGGGGAGGGGATGTCGGCGAGCAGCGCGGTGCCGAAGAGCAGCAGCAGGAGCGTGC
Source organism: Microbacterium sp. K36 (assembly GCF_004794355.1). Classification (NCBI taxonomy): domain Bacteria; kingdom Bacillati; phylum Actinomycetota; class Actinomycetes; order Micrococcales; family Microbacteriaceae; genus Microbacterium; species Microbacterium sp. K36. The sequence continues at coordinate 35,362 of NZ_SSDN01000094.1, forward strand.
CGACGGCGAGCACGAGCGCCGGGAGCTGGGTGCGCGAGCCGGCCTGGTCCATCGCCGCGGTGCGCGACGTCGAGGATCCGACGGCGAAGCTGCCCTGCGCGCCGGCGGCGACGTTCGCGACCCCGAAGGCGAGCAGGTCGCGGTTGGCGTGGAACGGGTAGCGATGCTTCTCGGCGTAGGAGCGCGACACGAGCAGACCCTCCGCGGTGGTCACGAGGGTCAGGGCGATCGCGGAGGGGACGAGAGCGAGCCAGAGGGACCAGTCGATGACCGGCCAGGTGAGCGTCGGAGGGCCGGCGGGGACGTCGCCGAGCACCGCCACGCCACGGCCGTCGAGGCCGGTGAGGACGACGGCCACCGTCGTCGCGACGAGGACGATCAGTGCCCAGGGCACCGCCCGGAGGTAGCGCTGCCCGAGGAGCAGCACCGCGACGGAGCAGGCGGCGAGGAGCACGGACCAGCCGTTGAGCGAGGGGAGACCGGTGACCAGCGCGACGACCTTGTCGACGAACTCCGCCCCGGAGTCGATCTTCACCCCGAGCATCTTCGCGATCTGGCTCACCATGATGTCCAGCGCCAGTCCGCCGACGAAGCCGACGAGGATGGGCTTGGAGAGGAAGTTCGCCAGGAAGCCGAGTTTGAAGACCGCGAGCAGCAGGAACATCCCGCCGCAGAGGATCGCCTGGGCGAGGGCGAGCGTGGCGTAGTCGGCGCTTCCGGCGACGGCCAGCCCGCCGATGGAGGAGGCCACCAGCGCGGCGGCGGCGGCATCGGGGGAGGCGACCAGCTGACGCGATGAGACCACGAGCGCATAGACGACGGTCGGCACGATCAGGGCGTACAGCCCGGCCGTGGCGGGGAGCCCGGCGATCTGGGCGTAGCCGATGTTGAGCGGGATCGCGATCGCCAGGAGGGTGACCCCCGCGGTGAGCTCGGTCGCGAGGTTGCGTCGGGTCAGGCCCGCGAGCGGACGCGGCATGCGCTCTCCCTTCGTCGCCGGCGTGTTCCGGTTCACGATGGCATCGTCGGAAGGCGACGACCAGAGCGGCGGGCAACCTCGCCCTGGTGATTTCGCGCGGCGGCGCCGGCGGTGCGCGGCGTCAGCGCCGCCGGAACCGGCGTCGGGTCGGGGCGGGGAGGGGCTCAGGGCTCGGCTCCGGGAGAGCGTTACGGTCGCCGCTGACCCAGCGCACCCACGTCGATCCCGGGTCGCCCTCGAGTACGAGGGCACGCACGAGCAGGGTCAGCGGGATCGAGAGGATGGCGCCCAGCGGCCCGATCACGAAGGTCCAGAAGATCACCGAGAAGAAGCTGAGCGTGAGGCTCAGGTCGACGGCGTCGCTGACGAACTTGGGCTGGACGAGGACCTGGAGCACGACGTTCACCACGCAGTACACGGCGATGACGCCGAGGAGCAGCGGCCAGCCGCCCACCACGAAGGCGAGGATCGCGGGCGGGATGAGGCCGAGCACGAACCCGATGTTCGGGATGAAGTTCGTCACGAAGGCGAGGATCGCCCAGACGACCGGGGCGGGGACGCCCATCCACCACAGCGCGAGGCCGTCGATGATCGCCACGACGGCGCCGAAGACGGCGTTCACGACGTAATACCGACGAACCCCCGTCTGCAGATGGGAGATGCGCCGCAGGACGGGGCCGTGCGTGGCGCCGAAGAGCGCCGGAGCCGTCCGATAGCGGGCGGCGTCCGCGGCGAGGAAGATGATGTAGGCGCAGACGAAGAACAGCGCTGTCGCCACCCCGAGCACCGCGCTGCCCAGGCTCCCGGCCAGGCCGAGGAGCGTCTCGGGGTCGAGGACCGAGGCCGCGGCATCCGCCGCCTCCTGGTCCAGGCCGAGGGACTGCAGCCAGGCGACGATCTGATCGGCGGCGCGCACCAGGCCGTCCTGCGATGCGAGGTCGCTGACGAGCCGGGCGAACTGGGTGCCGGCGAGCCACAGCAGCGCCGCCATCGCCAGCAGGATCACGTAGGCGAGCACGATCACGGCGGTCGTCCCGATCCAGGCGGGCCGTCCGGGGCGCTGGAAGGAACGACGGACGGGTTCGCAGATCACGACGATGACGATCGCGAGCGCCAGGGGGCCGAAGACCTCGCGCGCCAGCGAGACGCCCGCGAGGACGATCGCGCTCGCCGCCAGGATCAGCAGGGTCCGCAGAGCCGGTGAGATCGCGCGGTCTGCCGCGGGGCCGGGAGGAGTCGAGAGCGGGGTCACGCCGCCAGCGTAGCCCCCGGCACTTTCATCCGGGTGATTGCGGCCTCACCCCCTGGAAGGGGGCGCGGACCCGTGGTTTCGTGTTGCCATGTCGCCTCCCGTACGTTCCACGAGGCCGGGACCGGCGATGCGTTTCCGGCCACCCGCCCCGCCCATCGGCGTCCTCCCGCGGGACCGCGTGATGTCGGCGATCACGGCAGCCGTGGACGCCGACGGGGTGACCGTCCTCAGCGCACCGAGCGGCTACGGCAAGACGACGGCTGCCACGGCCTGGGCTGCGACGCACGACGACGTCGCCTGGCTCACGCTGAGCGCCTCGGACGACGATCCGGCGCTGCTGACGTCCGGGGTCATGAACGCGCTGGCCCTCGCCGCCGAGCGTGCGGGGCGCACGTTCGCCGTGCCCCGTGACGTCGAGGACCCGGTCCGCGCCTACCGGCAGATCTGCGCGGCGCTGCAGGACGCCGAGCATCCGTTGCACCTCATCGTCGACGATGCGCACCGCGCGGGCGAAGGCTGGCGCGAGGGGCTGCTCGGCCTGCTCGCCGATCAGCCTCCGGACGGCCTCCGTCTCCTCCTCGTCGGCACGACGCTGATCGAGGTCACCTTGTCCCGACACCGCCTCATGCACCCCGGATCGTTCGTCGGCGTCGACGTGCTCCGGTTCTCCACCGAGGAGATCCGCCGTCTGATGCTGTCACTCCCCGGCGGACTCGACGCGACCGCGGTCCGAGAGGAGACCGGCGGGTGGCCCATCGCGGTCCGGCTCGTGCTCGTGGGCGGTGCCCTGCCGTCCACCGCCGCATCGACAGCATCCTCCTTCCTCGGCGAGTACGTGCGCGAGCACGTGCTGGCTGCGCTACCGCCGGGACTCGCCGACTTCGTGCTCGACGGCATCGCCTGCGCGGAACTGACTCCGGAGACCGCAGCGGTGGTGACGGCGAGGGAGGACGCCGCCGAGCTCCTCGAGAGCTGCGTCCGGCTCGGCCTGTTCCTCGACCGTTTCGACGGCCCGACCGGCCCGACCTATCGGTGGCATCCGGCGTTCGCCCGTCGGTGTGCCGACCTCGCCCGGACGGATGCCGACCGGTATGCCGCCGCGCACCGCCGCGCCGCCCGTGCTCTGGAGGGTACGGACCCGATCGCCGCCGTGACGCATGCGCGCCGCGCCGGGGACCCGGCCGGTGCCAGGGCCATCCTCCTCCGCCACTGGCTGGGACTCGTGGTCGGCGCGTCGGCGGGGGACGTCGAGCGGACGGTGATCTCCCTCCTGCGTGACACGCCGGATGATCCACAGCTCCTCCTCGTGCGTGCCGGTGCCAGCGACATCCTCGGAGACCATCGCGTCGCCCGAGAGCTGTGTCGCCGAGCCGAGGCGCTCCTCGATCGGACGCCGGGCAAGGGCGACCCGGCGGTCCTGCTCATCGTCCGCCTGCTGCTGGCGGAGTCCTCCGCCGAGACGGCCGTGTCCGGTCCCGAGATCCGCGCGCTCCTCCAGGCCCAGGACGACAGGATGTACGGCGGCCGGGTGGCCCTCAACCATCTGCTCGGATGGACAGCGCTGCGCAATCGGGCGGCGCCGGATCTCGCGATCGAGTACTTCTCCGCCGCGGCGCGGGAGGCGCGGGAAGCGGGGGACCCCGATCTCACCTCCCGCGCGCTCGGTCACCTGGCGTACGGCCTCGCCGCCTCGGGTCGGCTCTCGGAGGCTGCCACCGTCCTGGCCGAGGAGGAGAGCGTCGGAGACACCCTTCTCCCACGGGGCACCTTCGCGAGCGGAAGCGCCGAGGCCGCCGCCGGATGGGTCGCCTACTGGTCCGGCGAGGCGGAGGAGGCGGTGCGGATCTTCGAGGCGGCGCGCGAGGAGGCCGGGGCCGGGCGGGATCTCGCCGGCCACGCGCGCATGATGGGCGCCTACGCCGCCGCGCTCACGGGAGACCCGTCGATCTGTCGCCGGGCGGCCATCAGCGTGCAGGAGCTCCCCATCGACGTCGTGCAGGGTGTGGCGTGGCCGGCGTTCCGAGAATCGTCCGTGGCGCTGCTCGAGGAGGCGGTGGGGCGGAGGGAGCGCGCGCTGCGCATCGCGAAGAAGTACGCGGGCGGTACCGACCTCCCGCTCGTCGGCGTGGCCCTGTCCGGAATCCTGCGTCGCGCCGAGGAGCATGCGGCGGCGCTGGAGATGCTGCGATCGTTGCGGGGCGGCTCCGAGCTGTCGTACGTCAAAGCCGCCACGCTCATCACTGCGGCGGTGCTGCGGCGGGGGACGGGACACCACGAGCAAGCTCATGATCTGTGCGAGGCCGCGCTCGCCGTGGCCTCGCAGGAGAACCTCGTCGTGCTCTTCGGCCCGCGGGAGGTCGCGGTACGGCGCCTGCTGCAGGCTCAGGTGCATCACGGCACGCAGTTCGAGGAGTTCATCGAGAGATGCCTCGCCGTCGACGCCGTGGGTTCAGTGACGGACCGGCTGTCGGAGCGAGAGCGCGACGTCTTCCATCAGATGCAGACCGCACGGACACTGCCGGAGATCGCCCAGGAGCTGCGCGTCTCGGTCAACACGGTGAAGACGCACCAGCGTGCGATCTACCGGAAGCTCGGGGTCTCCTCTCGCCGGGAGGCCGTGCACGCCATGGTCTGAGTCGGGAGGGATGTCAGGCCCGCGCACCGAGCGTCGCCACCAGGGCGGCGTTCGCGACGGCGGAGGGGATCGACTGGGTCGCCAGGATACGGTCGCCGCCGTCCTCGACCTCGCGGACGAAGCGCACGTCCCAGCGCTGTTCGACGAGGATGACGGCGGCGACGGCGCCGGGAGGCACCCACGGGAGGAAGTGTCGGACGTCGTCGAGGGAGATCAGGCCCGGTGCGTACAGGGGCAGGCCGGCGAGCGAGAAGTCGTCGCCGTCGACCTCCGTGATGCGGTGCCCCTCGGCGGCGTCGCGGCGCACGACGAGGAAGTCGAGCACGCGCAGCGTGCCCGCCTCGACCTGACGCAGCAGCGGTTCGAGGACGGGTGGTCCCGGGTGTGCGCTGCGGAGCTCGACCACGACGAACTCCACGTCTCCCAGCACCCGGCTCCTCATGGCCACCCTCGATTCGTTCCGTCCTCCGATGGTGACAGCCGCACCGAGAGGGAGTCCCGAATCCTCACCCGGAGCGGGTGAGGACCGGCGAGCGGGCGACGACGGCGGTGCCATCCTGGACCGCGGATGAAGGGTGGCGACATGAAGGAGTTCCGATTCGGGCCCGTCGAGTTCTATCTCGTGGGCTTCGACGGCGACCGGCCGGATCCGGCGACGTTCGGCGCGTTGAACGACCTCGTGTCTGGCGGCGTCGTTCGTGTGCTGGACTTCGTGCTGGTGACGCGGACGGCGGACGGTGATCTCGAGATCCTCGAGCTGGAGGAGGCTGAGGAGCCCCTGACCCTCGACGGCCTCGAGCCGATCGTGGCCGGACTCGCGAGCGAGGACGACGTCCGCGCCCTGGCGGAGACCGTGCCACCGGGGCGGTCGGCGGCGGTCGTGGTGCTGGAGCTCCTCTTCGCCCGGACCCTCGCCCAGGATGTGGCCGCGGCGGGCGGCCAGGTGCTGCGCAGCGAGCGCGTTCCGGCTCCCGTCGTGAATGCGGTGATGGACATCCTCGAACAGGAAGGTGATTGACATGCCCTTGCGGAGATTCGGTCGGCCGGGGCTCATCGGTCTCGCCGCGCGGACCGCGGTGGTCGCCGGGACGGCGACCGCGGTGCAGGGAGCCGCCATGCGGCATCAGGAGCGCCGTGCGCAGAGCGAGTACGAGCAGCAGCAGTACGAGGCCGCCCAGCAACAGGCCCAGATGGACGACGCGGCTCGGAACGCGGCCGCGCAGTATGCGCCGCCGACGAGCCCGCCTGCCACGCCTCCCGCACCGGCGGACGACCTGATCGCCCGGCTTCAGGAGCTCGGATCGCTGAAGGCCTCCGGCGTGCTGACGGAGGAGGAGTTCACCGCCGCGAAGCAGAAGCTGCTGAGCTGAGCGTCGCGACGATCGAGACGAGACGCCGATGAGCGAGATCGAGGACCTGCGGGAACGACTGCGCGCGCTGGAACAGGAGAACGAGGCGCTCCGACGCCCTCGACGCCGGATCTCGGCCCGGAGCATCATCGCCGGGATCGTGCTCGTCGTCGCCGTGCTCCTGGCGCCGATCGCGGCGATGGGGACGTGGGCGCGGCTGCAGCTCGTGGATGCGGACCGGTTCGTCGCGACCTTCGCTCCGTTGGCCGAGGACCCGGACGTGCAGGACTTCGTCGCCGACCAGGTGACGGCGGCGATCGACGAGCAGGTCGATCTGGATGCGGTGGTCGGCGAACTCTTCGACGGCCTGCGCGCCCTCGACCTCCCGCCGCGTGCCACAGCGGCCCTCGGGTTGCTGGAAGCACCGGCCGCGTCGGGGTTGTCGTCCCTGATCGACGGCGTCGTGCACGATGTGGTCTCGTCGCAGCAGTTCGCCGACATCTGGGCGGAGACGTTGCGCTTCACCCACGAGCGCGCCGTCGCGATCCTGCAGGACGAGCCCGGCACCGCGCTGGAACTCAGCGACGACGGGGTGCTCTCGGTGGACGTGGGCGCGGTCGTCGAACGGGTCAAGGAGGCTCTGGCGGAGCGTGGGGCCGGGGTCGCCGACCTCATCCCGGTGATCGATCGCACCATCCCGGTGGTGCAGGCAGACGCGCTGGTCCTGGTCCGCACGGTCTACCAGATCGCGGTGACGGCGGGGTTCTGGCTGCCGTGGGTCGTGCTCGGCCTCGTCGTCCTCGGTGTCCTGCTCGCGGTGAACCGGCCACGGGCGCTGTTCTGGACGAGCGCGGGCTTCGCCGTCGTCTTCTTCCTCCTCGCCGCCGGGATGGGCGTCGGACGCGGGTTCTTCGTCAGCGCTGTCAGCCCGTCGATCATGACGGCCGCGGCGGCCGAATCCCTCTTCGATCAGCTCACCGCGCTCCTCGGCTCCACCATCGTCGCGCTCGCTCTGGTCGGGGTGCTCATCGCGCTGTGGGCGTGGCTCGCCGGGTCGAGCCGCAGTGCCCGCACGGTGCGCGGCGTCACCGAGAGCGGGTTCGGGGCGCTTCGCGAGGCGGCGGAGGCACGGGGGATCTCCACCGGGCGGTTCGGGCGGGCGGTCGACCGCTATCGCGGTGCGATCCTCATCGCCGGGATGGCGATCGGGGTGCTCATCCTCCTGGCGACGCGTCCTGTGACCTTCGGCGCCGTCCTCGGCGTGGCGATCGGCGTGCTCGTGCTGACGATCCTCGTGGAGCTGCTGCGACGGCCCGGCCCCGCCACGGCGCCGGAGGAGCAGGACGCCGCCGTCGGCGCGGACGCGAGCGACGCGGAGATCACCCGGCGCGGGTGAGGACCCCTGTCGGCACGCGCGCGGGGTCGGAAGACTCAGGCCGAAGAGAGCGCGGACGCGCCAGGAACGAAGGAGAGACGATGTCGGAATTCAACGCAGACTTCTCGGGCGAGATCACGCTGGACGTCCGCGACTCCCGACCCGACTGGTCGCCGTACGAGCTGCGGAAGGCGCCGGACGGAGCGCCGAACGTCCTCGTGGTGCTGTATGACGACACCGGTCTGGCCTCCTGGTCGCCGTACGGCGGCCGGATCTCGATGCCGACCATGGACCGTCTCGCCGCCGGCGGCCTCACCTACACGCAGTGGCATACCACGGCGCTGTGCTCCCCGACGCGGTCCACCATGCTCACGGGGCGAAACCACCACGTCAACCGCGCCGGCGTCATCATGGAGGGCACGAACGGCTTCCCCGGCTTCGCGGGGCGGCTCCCCGCGGAGTGCGCCACGATCGGGCAGGTGCTGCAGGAGAACGGGTACAGCACGTTCTGGCTCGGCAAGAACCACAACGTCCCGGAGGAGGACATCGCTCCGGGCGGCAGCCGCTCGATGTGGCCACTGCAGCTCGGGTTCGACCGCTTCTACGGGTTCCTCGGCGGCGAGACGAACAACTGGTACCCGGACCTCGTGGAGGACAACCACTTCATCGAGCAGCCGTATGGCCCGGATCAGGGGTACCACCTGTCCAAGGACCTCGCCGACCAGGCGCTCTCGATGATCCGGAACCAGCAGGCGTCGAATCCCTCGAAGCCCTGGTACATGTGGTTCTGCCCGGGGGCGAACCACGCGCCGCACCACGCTCCGCAGGAATACATCGACAAGTACAAGGGCGCGTTCGACGACGGCTACGATGCCTACCGCGACTGGGTGCTCGCCCGGATGATCGAGAAGGGC
>NZ_SSDN01000095.1:0-151940 GCF_004794355.1 Microbacterium sp. K36
CCCCCTCGTGCGCGGGCCCGTCATCGTCCGACGGCGCGGCGCCGGTCGGGACGTCGTCCGGCGAGCGCGGCCGCACCGCCCCCGATCGCGCCGAAGAGATGGCCCTGCCAGGACACGCCGTCCGCGACGCCGAACACCCCGGCCAACATGGTGCCGCCGTACAGGCCGATCACGACGACGGCGATCACCGCGTAGAGGATGCGGTGCGACACGCGGCCGGGAGCGAACACCCGCATCACCACGTAGCCGAAGTACCCGAACACGAGTCCGGAGGCGCCGACCGTCAGCGTGCCGGGGGCGTTCACGACCCAGGTGCCCAGCCCGCCGACGACCGCGACGATCACGGTGACCGCCCAGAACCGGCGCGTGCCCTCGACCGCGACCAGACAGCCGAGCACGAGGAACGGCACGGAGTTCGCGATCAGATGCGCCCAGCTCGCGTGCAGCAGCGGGGCGAAGACGATCCCCAGCAGCCCGGCGGGGTCCCACGAACGGATGCCGAGCCCGCTGAAGGAGCCCGGCAGCACGGCGTCCGCGAACTGCACCGCCCACATCGCCGCGAGCAGCAGCACGGGCGACGCGAACCGCCGCAGCGGATGCTCGGGCCTGGCCGACGGAGGAACGGTCACCGCTCGATTCTCGCAGGAGCACCCTGGCGCCGGCTGGACGCAGGCAAAAGAAAAGACCCTCCGCGCACCCAGCAGAGCCCGGTTACCCTTGCTGCGTTTCCGCCCTGGGGGAATTGGCCTGGATGCCGCCACGCGGAGAGCCGTCGTCCACTCTACCCGACGCCGACGGGACCCGACGACCGCAGCCCGGCATGGTCCCGCAGGGCGTGCGGAGCGTACGATCGATGCACGCGCATCGTTGCGCCGGACGAGAGGGAACGCATGCCAGAGAACGCCCCCCTGAGCCCGGTCGCGATCGACGCCGACGGATTCGCCGCCCAGACCGCGGCCATCCTCGGTTCGATCAGCCAGGTGATCGACGGGAAGCCCGAGGCCGTGCGCAGCGCCCTCGTCTGCCTGCTCGCCGAAGGCCATCTGCTCATCGAGGACGTGCCCGGCGTCGGGAAGACGATGCTGGCCCGCGCCCTCGCCGCGACCGTCGACGCCACTGTCCGCCGCATCCAGTTCACCCCTGACCTCCTGCCCGGTGACGTCACGGGGGTCTCGGTCTACAACCCCGTCGATCGCGAGTTCGAGTTCAAGCGCGGCGCCGTCTTCGCCCACATCGTCATCGCCGACGAGATCAACCGCTCGTCCCCCAAGACCCAGTCCGCACTCCTAGAGGCCATGGAGGAGGGCCAGGTCACGGTCGACGGCTCCACCCACCGGCTCCCCGATCCGTTCCTCGTCGTCGCCACGCAGAACCCGCTGGAGATGGAGGGCACCTACGCGCTCCCCGAGGCGCAACGCGACCGGTTCATGATGCGCATCTCGATGGGCTACCCCGACCCTGCGGCCGAGGCCCTCATGCTCCGGCAGCGTGACGTCGTGAACCCGCTGGCGACCGTGACCCCGGTCGCGGACGCCACCGCGATCTCGCAGCTCATCGCCTGGGCGCGGTCCGTGCATGTGGCACCCGCGTTGGAGGAGTACGCGGTCGCGCTCGCCCAGGCGACGCGGAACGATCCCAGCCTGCACCTCGGCGCCAGCCCGCGGGCCACTCTGCAGCTCGTCCGCGCCGCGAAGGTCTGGGCCGCACTGGACGGCCGCGACTACGTCATCCCGGACGACATCACCGATCTGCTGATCCCGGTGTTCGCCCATCGGCTGCTCCCCGCCCGCGGGGCCCACCGTGCGGGCGCGCAGCCGGTCGAGGCCGCACTCACCCAGATCGCCGAGCGCGTCCGCGTCCCCGTCGCGACCCGTTCCTGAGCCCGCGATCATGCGCCGACGTCGACTGCTCACGCCGCGCGGCACCGGTGCGCTTCTCGCCGCCCTCGTGTGCGTGATCGCGGCCAACGTCCTCGGCGCCCGGATCCTCCTGTACCTCGGGATCCTGCTGGCCGCGCTCACGCTGTTCGCCGCCCTCGCCGTGCGCCTCCCCCGGCGTTCCGGGACCGTCAGCCGACAGATCTCGACCGACCTGCTCACGGTGTCCGAGACCTCGCGGGTCACGGTCCGCTTCACATTGCGCGCCCTCCGGGTCCCGCACGGGCTGTGGCACGACGTCCTTCCCCCCGCGGTCACCGGAGACCCGAGCGGCGAATACCCCGCGGACACACCCCAGCTCAGCTACCTCGTCACCGGCGTGCGCCGCGGCGTCTGGCCCCTCGGACCCCTCGTGCTGCGGACGGTCGATCCGTTCGGTCTCGCCCAGCGCGAGCAGGCGTTCGGCGACACGCGCACCGTCACGGTCGTCCCGGAGGTCTTCGCGCTCACCCCGCTCGCCGCGCGGATCGGCGCCGCGGGCGGGACGGCGCACACCTCCTCCACCCGCCTGGGCCAGGGCAGCGACAACCTCTCGCCCCGTGGGTACGCGCCCGGTGACTCGATGCGTCGCATCCACTGGAGGGCCACGGCACACCGCGGCGAGCTCATGGTCCGGCAGGAGGAAGAGGAATCGAGCCCGGACGCGGTCGTCGTGCTCGACCGCGCCGCCGGCGGCTGGGCACCGGGGACCGATGTCGTCGACCCGGCGTTCGAGGCCGCCGTCTCCCTGTGCGCATCCGCCGCCGTCCACCTCGCAGCGGAGGGGTACAGCGTCGACGTCCTGGACAGCGCCGGCACGCTCCTCGGCGCGCTCCGCGGACACGAGGACGACCGGGACGGACTCCTCGTCGCCCTGGCGATGGTGACGCCGCGCGGCGAGAGACGCGATCTCGTCGCTCTCCTGGGCGGGACTCCGCCGGGACCGCTCGTCTACGTGACCGGACGGCTGGACGAGGAGGACGCCGCGTTGCTGCGCCCGGCCGGGGCTGCGGCGCCGCTGCTGTTCAGCACGGATCCGCTTCCGGGAACGGAGGCCGCCGCCCGCCACCACGGCTGGACGGTGACCCGGCTCGGCGCCGATGTGGCGGACGCCTGGGACGACGCGCTGTCGGCACGGACGGGAGCCGCCGATGTTCCGCGCTGAGCGCCCGCAGCCCGCTCCCGTCCCCGCCGACACGAGCGCACGCTGGCACCGCGACCGGGAGGAGCCGCCGCCCGGTGTGCTCGCGCCTGCGGCTCTCGCCGGGCTCGCCGCACTCACGGCGCTGTGGCCGTTCACCGCCGTCATCGCTCCGGGGACCTGGTCCTTCGTCGCGACCGTCGTCATCATCGCGGTCGTGGGGGTCGGCGCGCTCGTGCGTCACCTCCTGCGCAGGCGCTCGGAGGGCGTCGCCGGGCTGCTCGCCCTCCTGGCGCAGATCATCGTGGCGGTCGGCGTGCTCACGCTGCTCCTCGCGGGGGACACCGCCGTCGCGGGGGTCGTGCCGACGTCAGCGACCCTGGGCCGATTCCAGGCCCTGGCTGCGGCGGCAGCGGAGGAGATCGTCTTCGGCTCCGCCCCGCTGGAGGCCTCGCCGGGGCTCGCGGCAGCCCTCGGCGCGGGATTCGCGGTCGTCGCGATCCTGCTCGATCTCCTCATCGTGAACCGATCCGCCGTGCTCACGACCGTGCTGATGGGCGTCACCGGCGCGGTGCCCATGATCATCACCCTGGGCGCCCCGAATCTGGGGTGGTTCGCCGCGGCGGCTGTCGTGGCCCTCCTCGTGTTCCGCTTCACCGCCCGCCGCCACCCGGAGTCCCCGCGCCGATCGTCGCCCGGGGTCGCGGTCGCCGTGGGCGCCGCCGCCCTCGCGACCACCTTCGTCGTGACGCCGCTGCTCCCGGTCGGCTCGACCATCACGGGCACCGGGGTCGGTGTGACGGTCGATGCCTCGCTGCGGTTGGGCGACGATCTGCGGCAGCCGAGCCCCGTCGAAGTGCTGACCGTGGCCGCGAAGGCGGACGCCGCCCCGTACCTCCGCCTCACGACGCTCTCCCGGTTCGACGGCCGCGTGTGGCAGCCCGATCGCGGCGACCTGCAGTCTCAGGTCGACGGCTTCGGCGAACCGGAGTGGGGAGACGACATCACCACCGCCGAGCAGACGACCTCGATCCGAGTGCTGCGCATGTCGAGTTCCTGGCTGCCGCTGCCGTACCCCGCCACCGATGTGGAGGGACTCAGCGCTGCATGGCGCGTCTCGCCGGAGAACCGCACCCTGTTCTCCCGCCGTGCCGATGCGGTCGGCAACGACTACACCGTGACCTCGCTCCGGGTGACACCAACCCTGGAGCAGATCCGCGCGGCGGAGGCTGCCCCGCCCCTCGAGGACGCGGAGGGCGAGGACGTCGAGCTGCCCGGAATCATCTCTGAACTGGCGACAGAGGTCACCGCGGACGAGGAGACCGACTACGACCGCCTCATCGCCCTGCAGGACTGGTTCCGGTCGCAGTTCGAGTACTCGCTGGAGACGCCCGTCGACGAGGGGTTCGATGGCACCGGCGCCGACGCGGTGGCCCGCTTCCTCGAAGAGCGGTCCGGGTACTGCGTGCACTTCGCGGGCTCCTTCGCCCTCATGGCGGAGAGCCTGGGCATGCAGGTGCGCATCGTGGTGGGGTACCTTCCCGGGTCTCCTACCGATGAGAAGCGCGGAGACGAGTCGATCTTCTCGGTGTCGAGCGACCAGCTGCACTCCTGGCCCGAGGTGCTGTTCCCCGGGATCGGCTGGGTGCCGTTCGAGCCGACCGCCTCGCTCGGCGTCCCCACGGCCTTCCGTGCGGGAACGACAGGGGGCGGCACCGGCGGGAGTCCGGCCACCCCGGCGCCGACGACGGCGCCTCAGACCGAGGAGACCTCGGGCCCCGAGGTCGAGAGGAGGGATGCCGATGCTGGCTCGACGGACTCCGGAGAGCTGCGACGGCTCGACCCGACGCCGGTGCTCCTCGCCGCGCTCGGCGTCGTGGTCCTCCTCCTCCTTCCTGCGCTCGTCCGGGTCGTGGAGCGGCGCATCCGGATGCGGCGTGCCGCTCGCGGCGACGCCGCCGCGGCCTGGGCGGAACTGCGCGACACCCTGATCGACCTCCGGATCGCCGTCTCGGATGCGGACAGTCCTCGGATGCGGGCCGCCGGGCTCGTCAGGGACGCGGGAGCCGACGAGGCTGCACTGGGGCGGCTCATCGCGGCAGTGGAGCGCGCCAACTACGCCCGCGCGTCCGACGTGGAGGATGACCTCGGCGGGCCCTTGCAGTCCGTGCTCGTCAGCCTGCGCGCGCATGTGGACGGGTCGACGCGGGCACGCGCCGTGCTGCTGCCGCGGTCGCTCTACGCCCCGCGCGGATCAGACACGCGGCTCCTGGTCTGACGCTCGGCCGCCGGACGCTCAGGCCCGCGTCGGCACGGTGGCCGCATGCGCGGGGCACGCGACGGCCTCGCAGTCGGCGCAGACGACGGACTGCACGCGGCACGACGGGTCAGGGCAGTTGGCGGTGCGTTTGGTCGCCGCACCACACCCTGCACACACGCCGATGACGCGCGCGTGATCCGAGAAGTCGACGGACCCTCGCCCGTCGAAGACGTAGAGCGATCCGTCCCAGAGGCCGTCGTCGCCGTAGGTCTCGCCGTAGCGGACGATGCCGCCCTCGAGCTGGTAGACCTCGCCGAAGCCGCGGGACACCATGAGGCTCGACAGCACCTCGCAGCGGATGCCCCCGGTGCAGTAGGTGACGACGGGCTTGCCCTTCAGGTCGTCGTACACGCCGGAGTCGAGCAGACGCACGAAGTCCCTGGTGGTCTCGGTGTCCGGCACGACGGCGCCGCGGAAGCGTCCGATCTCGGCCTCCAGCGCGTTCCGGCCGTCGAAGAACACGACCTCTTCCCCGCGCTCGGCGACCAGGGCGTGCAGCTGGTCGGGGGTGAGCCGCGCGCCTCCGCCGACGACGCCGTCCGCGTCGACGCGGAGCTCGTCCGGGGCGCCGAACGACACGATCTCGTCGCGCACCTTCACGCTCAGCTTCGGGAAGTCGAGGCTGCGACCCGCCTCGTCGAGTCCGGTGCCCTCGCTCCATTTGATGTCGGTGTCCCGGAAGGGGGCGTAGGAGCGGAACGAACGCGCCCACTTCTTCAGAGCCGGGAGGTCCCCGCCCAGGGTGCCGTTGACGCCGTGCGCCGAGATCAGCAGCCGTCCGCGCAGCCCCAGCGCCTCGCCGAGGTCACGCTGCCAGACGCGGATGGCCTCCGGATCGGCAAGCGGGGTGAACGCGTAGAACAGAACGATCTTGGGGGTGGCCACCCAGGAATCCTACGTCGCCTCCGGGAGCCCTACGACACGTCCCGCCGCAGGAACACGGCCGCCCCCGCGCCCACCGCGAGCACGACCCAGCCGGCCGCGATCGGCCCCGCCGCGGCCCCGAGGCCTCGATCCGCCGGGATGCCGATGACGGACACGTCGAACCGGAAGGCGTCGAGCAGGGCCGGGAGAGGCAGGTACGCGGCGCCCGCGCTCCAGAACAGCGCGACGAGCATCCCGAACCCCATCGTGAGGGCGGCGACGAACAGCGCCGCGAGATGCGCCTGCACGACGATGCCGACCCCCAGACCCCACAGAGCCGCGGCCGCACCGAGGGCGACGGCCGAGGCGACCGCGGACGCGTGCACGGGGACGCCGCCCATGGTGACGATCAGCGCCGTGCGACCGCCGACCACGGCGGCGCCCGCGACGACCGCGCCGCCCAGCGCCGCGGCGGGCACCCGGACGACGAGCATCGCCCATCGGGACTCCAGCATCAGCCGCTGCGCCACGACGCCGTCCCGTCGGTCGATCGTGTAGCGGAAGGAGCCGTAGACGGCCGCGAGGATGCCGGCATAGGTCGCGAGCACCGCGTCGAAGGGGGCGACGAGGTCCTCCCGGACTGCCGGCGGAGCGTCCGCGAGGTCCGCCGGGATGCCGGCGGCCAGGGAGAGGGACAGCACGAGCGCCGCCAGCGCCATGCCGAGGAGGACGATGTCCCCGACGGCCCCGCGCGCCTGCGCGCGCAGCGCCCGACCGATCATGCGAGGCTCCGGCGTCCCCGGACGGCCGCGAACGCGACGAGGCCGACCGCCCACGTGACCCCGACGGCGAGGGCGGGCGCGAAGGCGAGGAGCCGCCCCTGGTACTCCGGCACGCTCAGCGCCGCGATGGCCATTCCCGGCGAGAACCGTGCGATCTCGGGCGCCGTCCGCAGCATCGCGAACTCGAGTGCCATCGGGAAGACGAGGACGATGATCGCCGTCGCGTAGTAGTTCCGGGTGATCCAGCCGATCGCGCCCCCGATGACGGCACCGAGGACCACGCCGACCAGGGCCCCGGCGACGATGCGTCCCGCGTCCGCGGTGAGCACGAGAGCGAGCCCGTGCCGAGCCAGGAGGACCGAAATGCCGAGCATCCACAGCAGGACGACGACCACGGCCAGCGCGAGGGCGACGAGGACGCCGGCGACCAGCTTCCCCGGGAAGGCGCGGCGAAACCCGACCGCCGTGAGTGTCCGGTCCATGGAGCCGTAGTAGTACTCCCGCGTCACCGGGTACGCGCCGACGAACGCCGCGGAGATGACCGACCACGCGAGCGGCTCCAGCAGCCGGGTCGTCGCCGTGCCCGCGTCGAGGCCGTCGACCGCGAGACGGGAGCCGTCGGAGAACAGCACGAAGGCCGGCATGAGGACCGCGACGAGGTACACGGCCAGGATCGACAGCCCGCTCACCGCGCGCAGCAGCTCGCCCCGGATCATGCTGCTCATGCGGGGGCTCCTTCGACGAGATCGAAGTACCGGCTCTCCAGCGAGTCGCCCCCGCCCGTGACGAGGTCGTCCAGCCTCCCGGCGAAGAGCGCGCGGCGTTTGATGACGACCACCTCGTCCACGACCTGCTCGAGCTCCGGGAGCTGATGGCTGGAGACGAGCACCGTGCCGCCGCGTTCGGCGAAGCCGCGGAGGAACCGGCGCAGCCACCGGATGCCGTCGGGATCCAGACCGTTCGCCGGCTCGTCGAGGATGAGCGTCCGCGGCGCACCGATCAAGGCCGCGGCCAGGCCCAGCCGCTGCGCCATGCCCGTCGAGTAGGTCTTCACGCGGCGGCGCGCATCGGCGGCGAGGCCCACCTCGTCCAGCACCTCGTCGACGCGCTCGCGGGGCATCCCGGCAGCGAGCCGGCAGATCTCCAGGTGCCGTCGCCCCGAGATGCCGGGCTCGAAGCCGAACCCGTCCATGTGGACGCCGACGTGCGCACCCGGGTTGTCCAGCGCCCCGAACGGCGCCCCGTCGATGACGGCCTCGCCGCTGGTCGGCCGCACGAGTCCGACGATCGCACGCAGCGTCGTCGATTTCCCCGCGCCGTTCGGGCCGAGAAGCCCGACGATCGCCCCGCGGGGCACCGCGAACGACAGGTCTTCGACGGCGGTTCGGCGTCCGAACCTCTTCGTGAGACTGTGCACCTCGATGGCGTGCTGCTTCATGGTCATCCTCTCTCCTCCTCGCTCGTGAGAGCTGCCAGCGGCGACGCGACCGCCGCCCAGAGCGCCTGCCAGAGCGGGGTCACGCCGAGGTCGACGCGCGCCTGTCCGGCTGCCGGCAGGGCACTCCGCTCCCCCGTCACCTCGACCTCGGCCACGGCCGTCGCCGCGACGGCGGCCCCGGGCATCCTGACCGGGAAGAGCGCCTCTATCGGCACCTCGGTCTCCGTCGCCGGGCGGGTCCGGATCGTCCCCGCGCCGCGGTACTCGTTCGCGAGGATGCCCCGCGTCGACAGGACCACCGGCGCCCCGTCCGGGATGTCGATGCCGGTGTCCCGGCCGCCCTGCACCAGGACCACGCGGCCGTCGTCCACGGAGAACCCCAGCATCGCGGCCGTCGGGACCGGGATGAGCAGGCCGGCGGCCCCGATCCCGAGCGCGAGCGCGGCGGTCACCCCGACGAGACGGGACCGCGAGACACCGGATCGCCGCACCCGGAGCAGAGCGCGCGCCAGGAGGGCGACACCCACCGCGACCACGACAGCTTCGAGGGCGAGCACGAGGAGGCTCGCCGCCGGACCGCCCCCGGCGAGCAGCTGTGCGGCACGGACGACCGCGAACAGCACCATGACGATCGGAGCCCCCAGGCAGCAGAGGCCGAAGGGCACGCTCCACCACCGCTCGAGCGCCCGAGGCTGTCGCGGCGCCCCGAACAGGAGGCGGGCGAGGAAGGCCGCACCGTCGCGCACCGTCCTCCCCCGCAGATTCGGCTCATCGAGGGCGCTCATCAGGGCGAGGTACCCGTCGAAGCGCACGAAGGGGATCAGGTTCACGAGCACCACGACCGTGCAGGAGATCGCGAGGAGCAGCAGCGTCTCCCTGGCCACCGACGGCGGCAGGGCGAGGGCGACCACCATCGCCACCGCCGCCACGGTGGCGTGGACGGCCGGACCGGCGAGCGCGATCGCCACCCGGTGCCGACGGTCGGTGAGCCGCCAGCCGTCCGTGACGTCGACGAAGAAGGCGGGCGTCAGATACAGCAGCATGAACCCCGCACGTCGCGGTCGACCGCCTAGCCGTGTGAGGGTGAGACCGTGCGCGGCCTCGTGCAGCAGCGTCGCGAGCCCGAGCGCCACGACGACGAGCGCGAAGCCGGCGAGCGGGACGGGACGGGCGAGGACGGCCCCCAGCTCGCCGGCGAGCAGGACTGCGGCGACGATCCCGGCACCGAGCGCCGCGGCGGCGGCCGCGAGGACCGCGCGACGCGGGACGGGGACGACAAGACGGTCGAGGCGGGCGAAGAGCGCGGGAGCGCGGAGGGTCGCGAACTGCACGGTGAACGGTGGCCGATAGGCGACACGGCCGGGCGGCCGAGATGTGCCCCCGTCCAGGAGTCCGTTGTCACGGAAGCGCGCCACCAGTCGCAGCACCTCCTCGTCGGTCTCCCCCGGGGCGAAGCGCGTCTGCAACGCCGAGACGGGGGTGCGGCCGTCCATCGCCGTCAGCAGGTCGACCACCGCTCGCGACAGCCGGGCGGTCGGCACGCCCTGGACGGTGGCGAGCCACCCGGACCCCTCCGCCGTCGGCTCGAACGCGACGCCGACGGCGAGAGACGGGCACGAGTCCGCCGTGAGGGACGCGCGACCTTCCCCGCGGCGACGCCGTACGGGTCGTGGTCCTGCCGTCGTCATCGCCCACCCCTTCCATCCCCGACGCGCGAGGTCGTGAGGAGCAGGATCTCCACGCCCGCGGGCGTCCGCACGGGAGACCTCTCGGGCGCCGTGAACCCCGCGGCGACGAGCTCACCCGCGAGGACCTCGGGGCTCAGCACGTGCAGGCGGCTGGTGAGGACGGGCACCTCCGCGCGCGGGACGATGTCCGCGAGGCGGACCCAGTTGACCACCCGCACGGCACCGTCGTCCTCGATCTGCTGCGCGAAGAGGTAGGGCTCCTCCCCTGCACCGCCCGGGACGGTGATCTCGCGAACGGTCGCCACGCCGAGACTGTCCGCCGAGGCGCCGTCCGCGACGGTGAGGGCGAAGACACCGGTCGCGGTGAGATGACGTCGGACACCCGCGTAGAGCCGCGAACGGCCCTCGCGGTCGAGCAGCGTGATCGAGGTCGCCCCGAGGACGACGAGACCGAAGTGCCCGGCGAGCACGAGGTCGCGCATGTCCGCCACGACGCACTCGACCGTCGCCTCGTGCGGAACGGCGCCGCGGAGGCGCCCGAGCATGTCCGCGGAGAGATCGACCGCCGTGACGCGATGCCCGGAGCGTGCGAGCGGGATCGTCAGGCGGCCGCTTCCTGCGGCGAGGTCGAGGACGGGGCCGGGGACCGCGCGCGCGAGTGCCAGGACTTCGCGGATCTCCGCCCGGTCCGGGCCGACGAGCCGGTCGTAGAAGTCGGTACCCGCCCCGGCATACAGGTCCTGTTCCCTGGCGGTCGCGCCGACGAGGTCGAGCCGCGCGGCCACGGTCTCGGTGATCAGGGATGTCATCCGTGCATCGCCTCTCCTCGGATGGATGGTCGGGGGGTGCGGGCGGATGGTCCCGCCCGCACCCTCGGTCAGGTCGCGATGGCGGCGGCTCCGCCGATGATCGCGATGATGTAGCTCGCGTGCTCCCACCACTCGAGCGGGGTGTCGATCTGTTCGAGTTCCAGGAACTCCAGCGACGTGGTCTGCAACGTGCACCTCCTAGGTCAGAGCGAGAATTCCGATGATCACGCCCACGGCGAAACCGCGGATGTAGTCGTCGGCATCTCCCGGCGCATCCATGGCGTCGAGTTCGGTGAACTCGAGCGTCGGCAGTGCTGCGGTCATGTGTCCCTCCTTCCTTTCTGCGATCCGGTGCCTTCGGTCGGCATCACGTGGCGGCCGCCGCACCGATCCCGATGAGGACCAGCGCACCGATCACGCCCTGGTAGAAGCTGTCCCAGCTGGGGGCCTCCATCGGGTCGAGCTCCTGGAATCGGATGCTCGTCTCCGTGCTTTCGTTCATTCCCGTCACCTCCTCTCCGCCGTTCGGGGCCGGCGGTCGCCGACCGGGGACGTGCTCCACCGGGAGTCGTGGAGTACGGCGCGGACGTCCGCATCGCGGATTCCGCGCAGCATGGGGCGGTGATCCCCCCACGCCGTCTCCACGGCGGCGGCGATCCGATCGATCTCCCGTGCGCTCGGGCGCGGCGGTGACGGGAGGCCTCCCTGATCGACGACGACGGCGATGCCGGCGGCCGGGTCACGAGGCAGTGCTGTCCCCGCCGCGACGCCGGCCCAGAAGGCGTCGAGGCTGGCGCGGTCGCCCCAGCGCGCATCGCCCGCACCGATCCGCTGCCAGACGGCGGCGATGACCGCCGCCGTGGCCGTCATCTTGCGGACGCCGAGATGGAAGGCGACCTCGTTCGCGAGGTACCAGTGCCGGGCGCTGTAGGGATCGGGCCCGCGAAGGGCGGCCGTGCGCTGGGTGGCGGCGCTCAGACGTGCCAGGCGCAGGCGTCCCGCCGTCGACATCGTGTCCCCCGTGGCCGCCTCGAGCAGCGCCCGACCGAGGATCCGCGCGTCGCGCGCGGCCCGCTCCGTCCGCGGACTCGTCGAGGCGCCGGCCACCCGGAGGAAGGCCTCCAGCGCTCCCTCCTGCACGGCAGCGGTGCTGAGCGTGGCGAGCCGTTCGGGATCGAGGACGGCGTGACGGGGGCGCAGCGGGCGACCGACGAGGAGTCGGGCTCCGCGGCGGTTCCGGAGGATGGCGACGCTGTTCGTCTCGGACGACGTGCCGAGCGTCGTCGGCAGGGCGATGATGTCGACCGGCGGCGGCGCGTCGGGCAGGATCGTGAGTGCCGAGGTCGCCGCGTGCCGCAGGGCGAAGTCCAGGAGGCGTCCGGGGCTGAGCGCGAGGGCCGCGATCTTGCTCGCATCGAGGACGCTCCCGCCGCCGACGGCCACGATGACCTCGGGCGGTCGTCGGACGAGCTCCTCGGCGATCAGGAGGACCCCGACCTCATCCACCGCGGCAGCGTCCACCGTCATCGTCCGGCCCGGCTGCGGGGCGGGAAGGGGATGCGCGACGGCCGCGTCGGCGAGCACTAGCGTGTCGCGTCCCGCTGTAAGACCCACCACCGTCTCTCGTGCGCGCGACCCGTGCCACAGCGTGGGGACGCGTGCGGTGAACGACACGGTCATGCCGCCGCCTCCCGCACCCGTGCCAGGCCGCCTCGCACGGCCCGGTCGGTCTCGGCCACCTCCGCCGCGGTGAATCCGTAGCCGGGGATGAGCTGGAAGGAGCTGGGACCGGGGTGCACCACGACGCCGCAGTCGGCGATGGCGGACACCACCTCCAGGACATCGGCCCCGGAGAGCGGGGACCCATCCGGGCGGCGGAGCCCCACCCCGACGAAGCAGCCGCTGCCGGTGACGTCGGTGACGATCTCGTCGTCCTGCCAGGTCCGTGCCAGGCGGTGCACCGTCGTCGCCAGCGCCTGCGTCGTCGCCTCCGCATCGATGCGCCGGAGCTCGTCGATCACGGCGAGCACCGCGGCCGCGCAGGCCGGCGTGCCCGCCTGCGTCTCCCCGTGCACGAAGGTCCACCCGCCGCGGACGAACGCCGTCGCAATGCGGTCGCCGACGAGGAGCGCAGCAGCACCCATCGCGCCGTTCGTCAGCGCCTTCGACACGAGGAGGACATCCGGGGCGGCCGCCCAGCGGTCGGTGGCGAACATCGCGCCGGTGCGCCCGAAACCGGTCGCGACCTCGTCTGCCACCAGCAGGAACCCGTGTCGTTCCCGCAGTTCCAGGAGGCGGTGGACGAACGCGGTGGACAGAGCGTGAGCGCCGCTGCCGAGGACGGGCTCCACGACGACGGAGGCGACGCGGGAGCCTTCCCGCCCCAGCAGTGCCGCGAGCTCCTCACCGTCGTCGGCATGCGACACGTGCCGCACCGTGCGCCTGTCGACGCCGTAGACGGACTGCAGCAGGTCGTCGCCGCTCAGCACGTGGCTGCCGTACATCGTGCCGTGATAGCTGCCGCGCAGGCCGACGACGAGCGACCGTGAGCCCGCGCCCTGCTGCGCCCAGTACTGCCGGGCGAGCTTCATGGCGGCGTCGTTGGCCGCGCCGCCGGAGGTGGAGAAGATCACCCGCCGGTAGCGGTCGGAACCCGCGAGGGCGATGAGGGCATCGGCGGCGTCCTCGGCGTACCGGTGCGGGGCGCGGAACAGCGAGAGGTAGGAGGCGTCGCGCGTCGCCCTGCTCACGGCCTCGGTCACCGCCGGGTTGCCGAAGCCGAGGGGCACGTTCCACAGGCCGCTGGTCGCGCAGAGGCGGTCGGAGCCGTCGGCGTAGAAGAGACGATGGCCGGCGGCACCGATCGCCACCCGATCCGGAGGGAACACGGTGTCGGCGGGGAGCATCGACGTCCACAGCGCGTGCGGCACGCTCATCGCGCTCCTCCCCCCGAGGCGTCCTCGATCCGCGCACCGAGGCGGACGCCGAGCGCGGCGAGCGCCTCCAGACACAGGTGCCGTGCGTGGGCATCGGGCACTCCGCAGGCGCGGGCCACGCGCGCCGCCGCCCGCCCGCGTGTGCTCGAGGTCTGGAGCGCGTCGACCACCGCAGCGGTCAGCGGGGACAGGAGGTGCCGGCGGAGCGTCCGGACATCGGCGAGCAGGAACCCCTCGGCGGTGTCGAGCAGGAACGGGTCGTCGGTCGGGGGCTCCGCATCCGCGAGGTCGTCATCGAGGAGCGCCCACCCGAAGCCCGCGATCTGAGCGGCGCCGTTCGGCAGGCGAAGCATCTTCCGGAGATCGGCGGCGTCCAGGTACCGGCGGAGCCACGGCCGGGTGTCGAGTTCGGCGACGAGGTCGGCCGAGCCGGGCACGCCGCCCAGCGCCGACGCCAGCGGCAGGGCCCGTCCGAGGGCGGCGGGGAGGTCGTCCACGTGGCCGATCGCCTCTCCCTGCAGCCCGAGATGCACGCCGCCGTCCCCGTCGATGCGGAGGGCGCGCGGAGTCTCCACCTCATGCGGCCGCGCGAGAGCGGAGCGATCCGCCAGCAGCACCCGCGGGTCGAGCATGGCCGCGGCGAAGAGTCCGGTGCCGCGCGCGAGATCGGCGTCGTCGAGGAAGGCACGCCAGCTCGCCTCGTCGAAGAAGCGCATGGCCGTCGGTCCGACGATCTGGACGAAGGAGGCCGCGATGTAGTCCTGGAGCTCGACGCCGCGCTCCCCCAGGAAGAGTTCGTCGCCGAGGTCGGCGAGCCGCCCGCTGTAACCGACGACGCGGGCCGCTCCGTGCCGGGGCACCGATCCTGCGGGCTCGAGGATCACGTCCTCGGGGTCGACCGCAGCAGCGAGGGTCTCAGCCCCGGTCTCCGCCTCGCGCAGGAACACACGACCGCGTGCCGCATGCCCGCCGGTGACCCACGCCCGCAGGGCCTGCGGTCCGAGGAGCGGGTCTTCGCCCGTCGACCCCTCGTCGTGCCGTGCCGTCGTCGCACTCGTCCCCATGATCCCCCCAGAGAACCGGATCCGCCTGACGCCTTTGCGTCTTCATATGAAGATATCCAGACCTCTGATGACGTGCAATATAACAGGTTTCGCGTGCACAGCACGAGATCGCCGGTATGTCACGAGGCCACCGGGACATCGGATAGGATGGACAGGTTGTTCCCTGGTGACGTGTCCGAGCGGCCGAAGGAGCACGCTTGGAAAGCGTGTGTTGTGCAAGCAACCGCGGGTTCGAATCCCGCCGTCACCGCCACAGACGAAGAAGACCTCCGCATCGCGGAGGTCTTCTCTCGTTTCGGGCGGCGTCAGCCGTCGAAGCGCACCCCGTACGTCAGACCACCGGGTGCGGACGGGAGCACGGTCATGCCGAGCCGCTCGTAGAACGCGGCCGCGCCGGAGTTCGCGGGATCCATGCCGAGGTGCAGCGCCGGGACACCGCGCCGGCGCAGCTCGGCGAAGAGGGTCTCGATGAGACCGCGACCGAGTCCCTGCCCCTGGGTCTCCGGCAGCAGGTCGATGTGCAGATGCGCCGGGTACTCGGCGGCGTTCGGCTCGACCCCCGGCTCCCGCGTATAGCCGTACTCGATCAGCTTCTCCTCGCGCGTCTGCGGGTCGGCGTATCGCGGATACCGCGCGTGCAGGCTCGGCCACCACTCGTCGCGGAACCAGGTGTAGAAGGCGTCGGTGTCGTCGGTGGCGACGATGTAGCCGATGGTGCGCCCGTCCTCCGCCTCCACGACCCAGGCGAGGTCCGGGTGCCGCTCGACGTACGGCACCGCGAAGAGGTTCCCCCACAGCTCGTCATCGGACAGCACCCCGGTGGCGTCTCCCCCGGCGTCGGCCGTCCGCAGGCAGATCTCGAACATCGTCGGGCGATCGGTCGGACGGTAGGGACGGATGCGCGACACGGGGGCTCCTCGGACGGGTCAGGTTCCGCTCAGCCTATCGGCGCGGGCGGTCGCCTCGACGTCGCGTCGCACCCACGGCACCAGCCAGGCGGCGAGCACGAGGACGACGCCGGCACCGACGAACGCCCCGCCGAGCGTGTCCGTCGCCCAGTGCACCGACAGGAAGGTGCGCGACAGCGCCATGAGCACGATCCACGCGGCACCCACGATCGCCACCCACACCCGCGGGAAGAGCACCCAGAGCACCAGGGCGATGGTCGCGGCATTCGCGGTGTGACCGGACGGGAACGAGCCGTAGTCGCTCACGACGAGCATGTCGTGCGGGCGGGCGCGGCCGAAGACGTTCTTCAGGAGTTGGACGGCACCGGCGCTGACGAGGAAGCACAACGCGGCGAACAGCGCCCCCCGCCATCGGCGCAGGAGCAGCAGGACGGCGATGGTCGCCAGCGGCACGGCGAGGATGGCGACCCAGCCACCGCCGATCCAGTTCAGTGCGAGGGCGAAGCTCAGCATCCAGTCCGCGCGGACCGCGGCGATCGTGTCGTTCCACCACTGGTCGAGCCCCGGCGTCTGTGGATACACGAAGACGACGAGTGCGCCGAGGGCAGTGGCCAGGAGGAGGCAGGCGACGCCCCACCACAGCAGCATCCGTCGATTCATCGTCCCATTGTGACGGACGCCCCCGAGATCGCGGGTCGCCGTGCCGGTCAGCGGGCGATGCGGGCGAGACCCTCCTCGAGGTCCGCG
This sequence comes from Microbacterium sp. K36, assembly GCF_004794355.1. Lineage (NCBI taxonomy): Bacteria > Bacillati > Actinomycetota > Actinomycetes > Micrococcales > Microbacteriaceae > Microbacterium > Microbacterium sp. K36. The sequence goes on from NZ_SSDN01000095.1 coordinate 16,614, forward strand.
ATGAGATCGGCCACGTCCTCGATGCCGACCGAGAGGCGCACGACGTTCTCCGGCACCGCGAGCTCCGTGCCGCGGACCGACGCGTGGGTCATCTCCGGCGGGTAGCCGATGAGCGACTCCACGCCGCCGAGCGACTCGGCGAGCTGGAACACGCGCGTGCTCTCGGCGAAGGCCCGAGCGGCGTCCGCGCCCGCGGCGAGGCCGAGGGACAGCATTCCGCCGAAGCCGCTCATCTGCCGCGCCGCGATCTCGTGACCCGGGTGCGACGGGAGGCCGGGATAGAACACCTGCGCGAACTCCGGCCGTGCCTGGGCCCACTCGGCGATGGCCTGGGCGTTCTCGGAGTGCTGGCGCACCCGCACCGCGAGGGTCTTGATGCCGCGGGTCGTCAGCCAGGCGTCCAGAGGCGCCGAGACCGCCCCCACCGCGAACTGCTGGAACTTCACGGCCTCGACGAAGCGGTCGTCGCCGAAGACGACGGCGCCGCCCAGCACGTCGGAGTGCCCGCCCAGGTATTTCGTCGTCGAGTGCACGACGAGATCGGCGCCGAGCGCGAGCGGCTGCTGCAGAGCCGGCGAGGCGAACGTGTTGTCCACCACGACGAGGGCACCGGCCGCGTGCGCCACCTCGACGATGAGCGCGATGTCGACGACCTTCAGCAGCGGGTTGCTCGGCGTCTCCAGCCACACGATGCGCGTCTCGGGTCGGATCGCCGCGCGGATCACGTCGACGTCGGAGAGCTCGACCGTGGTCGTGTCGATCCCCCAGGGCGCGAGCACCTTCGTGAGCAGGCGGTAGGTGCCGCCGTAGACGTCGTTTCCGAGGAGCACGTGGTCGCCGGGCTTGAGGATGCCGCGCAGCAGCGCGTCCTCGGCCGCGAGACCGGACGCGAACGACAGCGCCCCGACCCCGCCCTCGAGCGCGGCGAGCTGCGTCTCCAGCGAGGAGCGCGTCGGGTTGCCCGCACGGTTGTACTCGTAGCCGTCCCGGAAGCCGCCGATGCCGTCCTGCACGTGCGTCGACGACTGGTAGATCGGCGGGATGATCGCCCCGGTGATCGGGTCGGGCGCCTGTCCGACGTGGATGGCTCGTGTGGCGAAGGCGTGGTCGTGGTCGGACATGCTCTCAGCCTACGTCCGGACCCTCCGACGGGTCCCGGCCTGTTACGTCCCGCGTCACCGGGAGAGGTAGCCGAGCAGGTCCTGCCGCGTCAGCACGGTGTGCGGTTTGCCGTCCTCGGTGACGAGGAGGGCGTCGGCGGCGGCGAGCGCGGCCCGTGCCTGCGCGACCGGCGCGTGGATGCCGATGAGCGGAAGCCGCTCGCCCACGTGTGCGCCGACGGCGTCGCTCGGTTCGGCGTCGCCCCGGAAGAGCAGGTCGAGAAGGCCCTTCTCGTCGACGGTGCCCACGACCTCGCCCATCATCACCGGCGGCTCCGCGCTGAGGACGACGAGCTGCGAGACCTCGTACTCCGTCATCATGCCGATCGCCTCGAGCACCGTGTCGGTGGGATGCGCGTGCACGAGGTCGGGAAGGCCGTGACGGGAGGACCGGGCCGCGAGCACGTCCGCGACCGTCTCCCCCTCCTCCACCTCGCTGAACCCGTACGAGCGCATCCACCCGTCGTTGAAGATCTTGCCCAGGTAGCCGCGCCCGCCATCCGGGAGGAGCACCACCATGACCGCATCTGCCGGCAGGTCCTGCGCCACCCGCAGCGCCCCGACGACGGCCATGCCGCTGGAGCCCCCGACGAGGATGCCCTCCTCGCGGGCCAGGCGCCGCGTCATCGCGAACGACTCCGCATCGCCGACCGCGACGATCTCATGCGGGACGGCAGGATCGTAGGCACCGGGCCAGATGTCCTCGCCCACGCCCTCGACGAGGTAGGGCCGACCGGTGCCGCCGCTGTAGACGCTGCCCTCGGGGTCGACGCCGATGATGCGCACCGCGTCGTCCGACGCCTCGCGCAGGTAGCGTCCCGTGCCGGTGATCGTGCCGCCCGTCCCCACGCCGGCGACGAAGTGCGTGACGCGCCCGTCGGTGTCGCGCCAGATTTCCGGCCCCGTCGTCTCGTAGTGGCTGCGCGGCCCGTTCGGGTTCTCGTACTGGTTCGGCTTGAAGGCGCCGGGGATCTCCCGTGCCAGCCGGTCGCTCACGCTGTAGTACGACTCCGGGCTGTCCGCCGGAACGGAGGTCGGGGTCACGACGACCTCCGCGCCGTAGGCTCGGAGCACGTCGATCTTGTCCTCCCCCACCTTGTCCGGGAGCACGAAGACGCACCGGTAGCCGCGCTGCTGCGCCACGAGGGCGAGTCCCACGCCCGTGTTGCCGCTCGTGGGCTCGACGATCGTGCCGCCGGGCTGCAGATCGCCCGCGGCTTCGGCGGCATCGATGATCCGTGCGGCGATCCGATCCTTCGCCGACCCGCCCGGGTTCAGGTACTCGAGCTTCACGAGCACCGTGCACGCGATGCCCTCGGTGACGTGCTGGAGCTTCACCAGGGGCGTGTCGCCGACGAGGTCGACGATGGAGTCTGCGTACTTCATCTGTTCAGGGTACGGCGCGGGCTCCCGCCTCCGGGGCTGTGTTTCACCCGCGCTTCGACAGGCTCAGCGACCTGGGTCCCTGAGCCCGTCGAAGGGCCTGGGTCCCTGAGCCTGTCGAAGGGCCTGAGCCTGTCGAAGAGTCAGCCCTTCGTCGCGCCGGCCAGCAGGCCGCGCACGAAGAAGCGCTGCAGGGCGAAGAACACGATCAGCGGGACGATGATCGAGATGAACGTTCCCGCCGACTGCAGGAACCACTTGTTCCCCCAGGTTCCGGAGAGCGAGTTCAGCGCCTGGGTGATCGGCAGGGCGCCGGGCGAGGCGAAGATCGTCGCGACCAGCAGGTCGTTCCACACCCAGAGGAACTGGAAGATCGCGAAAGAGGCGATCGCCGGAGCCGCGAGCGGCAGGATGATGCGGAAGAACACCTGTCCGTGTCCGGCGCCGTCCACGCGGGCCGCCTCGATGATCTCGCCGGGGATCTCGGAGATGAAGTTGTGGAGCATGAACGTCGCCAGCGGCAGCGCGAAGATCGCGTGCGCGATCCAGACGCGGGCGAAGCTGTACTGCACCTCGTTCAGCCCGAACCCGGGGAAGATCGGCACGTCGTTGATCGTCAGCCCGTCCGAGAACAGGCTCAGCAGGGGCACGAGGGCCATCTGCAGCGGCACGATCTGCAGTGCGAACACGAAGATGAACAGCATGTTCCGACCCTTGAAGTCGATCCACGCGAACGCGTACGCGGCGAGCGACGCCATCACGATCGGGAACACGGTCGCCGGGATCGTGATCGCCAGCGAGTTGATGAACGCCGTCGCGAGGGTCGTCGAGGTGCCGCCCGAGTTCCACGCCTGCACGTAGTTGTCGAACGTGAACTCCGGGTTGGAGAAGACGGTCCACCAGCCGCTGTTCTGCGTGTCGGCGCCCGGGCGGAACGACGTCACGAACAGCCCGAAGGTCGGGATCGTCCAGAAGAGCGCGATGACCGCGGCCGCGATCGTCGCCCCCTTCGAGGTCAGCTTCTTGTGGGCGGTCGCCTCGTTGCGGCGCGTGTCCCGCGCCACCTGGCGCTTGGTGCGGTTGTCCACGACGGTGGCCTGCGTTGCACTCATCAGCGGATCTCCCTCTGCTTGGCCATCGATCGGGCGTTGTAGATGATCAGCGGCAACACGAACAGGAACAGCACGACGGCGAGCGCCGAGGAGTGCCCGTAGCTCTGGAAGCGCTGCTGCTGGTTGACCATCTCGAAGCCGAGGACGCTGGTCTCATCCCGTCCGCCGGTCATCACGGCGACGATGTCGTACACCTTGAGCGAGGCGATCGTGATGGTCGTCAGCACGACGATGAGCGACGACCGGATGCCGGGAACGGTCACGTTGCGGAAGCGCTGCCAGGCGTTCGTGCCGTCGAGCTCGGCCGCCTCCATCTGCTCCACCGGCACGGCCTTGATCGCGGCCGAGAGGATGACCATGGCGAAGCCGGTCTGGGTCCAGATGAACACGATGAGCAGCATGAGCGTGTTGAGGATCGGCTTGATCGCCAGCCACTGCACGGGGTCGCCGCCGAAAGCGGTCACGATCGCGTTGAGGAGACCGATCTGGTCGCCCTGCCGGGCGTCGTACATGAACTTCCAGATGATGCCGGCGCCGACGAACGAGATCGCCACCGGCATGAAGACCAGCACCTTGAGGAACTTCTCGCCGCGGGCGCGATCGATGAACACGGCGTAGGCGAGGCCGATGACCACGGAGATCACCGGAGCGAGCAGCGCCCAGATGATGGTGTTGATCACCGACGATGTGCCGACCGGGTTGGTGAAGACCCAGATGTAGTTCTCGAGCCCGACGAACTCGTCGCCGGTCTTGTCGAAGAAGGACTTGAAGATCGTCGAGATCGCCGGGTAGATGAGGCCGAGCAGCAGCATGATGGCCGCCGGGGCCATGAACAGCACGAGCTGGAACAGATAGCCCGCTCCCTGCCGCGCGCGGAAGTCCGCGAAGAAGAGGAGCGCCCCGACGAGGAGCGCGATCGCGACGACGTACACGACAGCGTTCGCGTAGGGACGGAGCAGCAGCAGCGCGAGCGCCGGGATGACGAGGCACGCGACCAGCCGCATGATGAAGTAGCCGCGACCCGGGCGGGGCGCGAACTCGATCAGCACGAGGATGATCGCCACGACCACGCCGAAAACGAGCAGCACGGCGGGGATCTGCACCAGCGGATTCAGACCGCCCAGCCACAGGAAGAAGCTGTTGAGCGAGAACCCGATCGTGATCCGCGAGGACTCCTCGGTCGGAGCGGTGAAGACGAGGAGGAGAGCCAGCGCGACGACGACTACGAAGCCGATCGCGAGGATCGTGCGTGTGGTCTTCCTCCCCTTCTCGTCGGTGCCGTGCGTCGTCGGCGGCGCGTCAGCCTCGACGGGTTTCTCGATGGTCGCGTGCGACATGAACGTCCCCTTCTGGATCATGCTGGGTTCCCGCGCAGTATGGATGGGTGGAGCGGGGCCGGGCTTGTGCAGCCCGGCCCCGCTCAGCCTGAGAAGATCGCGTCGAGGCGATCAGTTCTCGTAGCCGGCCTGGATGTCGGAGAGCACCGTGTCGGTGTCCTTGCCGTCGATCCAGTCGACCATCCCCTTCCAGAACGAGCCCGAGCCGACGGTCGACGGCATCAGGTCGGAAGCGTCGAACCGGAAGGTCGTCGCGTCGTCCTGCATGATGGTCATCGCCTCCTGGAGGAACTCGCTCGAGGCGAGGCTCGGGTCGGCGTTCTTGTTGGCGGAGATCACGCCACCGAGCTCGACACGGGCGTCGGCGAACTCCGGCGATGCCATGAACTCGAGCACCTTCTGGGTGGCCTCGTCGTCGGAGAATGCCGCGACGAACTCGCCGCCACCCTCGACCTGGAGCTCACCGGCGGTCTCGCCCGGCATGATGAACGCGTAGACGTCACCGTCCGGCGCGACCTCGGGGACGTTGCCGTCCGCGGTCTCCGTGTCGAGGAAGTTCGCCGACAGGAACGAGGCCTGGTGGGTCAGCGCGCAGTCGCCCTTGGCCACCGCGTTGGCGACGTCGCCGAAGGCGGTGGAGTTGATGCTCTTGACGTCGCCGTAGCCCGCGTTGACGTACTCCGGGTTGAGGAGGATCTCCCCCACCGCGTCGAACGCCTGCTTGATCTCGGGGTCGGTGAACTTCACGTCGCCGGCCACCCAGTCGTCGTAGACGTCGGGGCCCGACTGACGCAGGACGAGGTCCTCGATCCAGTCCGTCCCCGGCCAGCCGGAGGCGGCCTCGGAGGCGAACCCGGCGCACCAGGCCGGACCGCCGGTCTTCTCGACGATCGTGTCGGTGAGGGCGATCATGTCGTCCCACGTCTCCGGGACCTCGACGCCCCACTCGGCGAACTGCTTCGGCGAGTACCAGACGTAGCCCTTGAGGTTCGCGAGCATCGGCGCCGCGTAGAAGGTGTCGTCGAACGTGCCGTACTTCTTCCAGTCCTCGGACCAGTTCTCGTCGACGGCGGACTCGACGGCCTCGGGGGCCGGCATGACCTTGCCGGTGTCGACGAGGGTCTTGAGCAGACCGGGCTGCGGGACGATCGCGATGTCGGGGGCGTCGCCACCCGTCACCTTGGTGACGATGTTGCCCTCGAAGCCCTTGTCGCCGGTGTACTCGACCTTGATGCCGGTGTCCTTGGTGAACTGCTCGAAGGACGCGTTCAGGTCGTCGGCCTCGACGCCGGTGATGCCGCCGGAGATCCGGACGGTGTCCTTGGTCTCCCCGCTGCCGCCCTCGCCGCTTCCGCCCTCGGCGCAGCCGGCGAGCGCGAGAGACGCGACGCCGACGAGTGCGATGGGGGCGAGCAGGCGGTATCGCTGTGACAAAGCCATGTACTTCTCCTCTTCAGGTGGATCTTCAGTCCGCCCAAGGAGAGCAATCGCCGCAACCATTGGGGAACCGATTCCAGGCCAACCTACTCGCGTTCCTTCCCGCCGTACAACTGGGGAAGGTTACAAGATCACAACCCTTTGACGCGGCAGCGGAGGCTCGGATGGGAGCGCTCCCAGTTCCATGCGCCTGGAACCGGTTCCTCCCCCGTCTTGGAACGGCTACGATGGCTCCCGGCGAGTGCCCGATCACTCGCCGTCGTGGAACCGGGTCGAGGAGGACACGATGAGCACGATCACCGACGTCGCGATGCGCGCCGGTGTGTCCAAGGCGACGGCCAGCCGCGCGCTCAGCGGCCGCGGCTACGTCTCGGAGGAGACCAGGCAGCGGGTGGAGGAGGCGGCGCACGATCTCGCGTACGTCGCGCACTCCTCCGCCACGAGTCTGGCCACGGGGCGCACCGGCACCATCGGACTGGTGATGCCGCCCGTGGACCGGTGGTTCTTCTCCGAGCTGCTGGCGGGCGTGCAGGAATCGCTGCTCGCGCTCGACCACGACCTGTCGCTCTACGGCGTCCCCGAGCGCTCGGAGACCAGGGAGCGGCTGTTCGAGAGCGTGCTGCCCGGCCGGAGGTTCGACGGCATCATCGCCGTCGGCATCCAGCCCAGCGCCCGCGAGCTGGAGCGACTGCATCGCACCGGGCGCCCGCTCGTGAGCGTGGGCCCGTACAGCGCCGGATCGAGCGCCGTGTCGATCGACGACGCCGCCGCCGCCCGGATCGCCACCGAGCACCTGATCGAGCTCGGCCACACCGACATCGCGTTCGTCGGCGGCGCCACGGACGACACCGACCTCAGTTACGGCGACGCCCGACGCCTGGCCGGCTACCGGGAGGCACTGCACGCGGCGGGACTGACCCCGCGGGCGCGGGTCGCCGGAGCGGCCCCCACGATGCCCGGCGGCTACGCGGCGGCGGCGGGGCTACTCGGCGACCGCCGGCACCGGCCGACCGCCATCGTCGGCGTGTGCGACGAGGCGGCCATCGGCGCCGTGATCGCCGCTCGCCGCCTGGGGATCGCCGTGCCGACCGAACTCAGCGTCGTTGGCATCGACGACCACGAGCATGCGGAGATGTTCGCCCTCACCACCATCGGGCAGTCGCCGCGGGACCAGGGCCGGGAGGCGGTGCGCCTGCTCATGCGGCGGATGAGCGAGCCGGACGCTCCGGTCGAGCGGCTCGAGGCCGCTTCGGCGCTCGTCGTCCGCAGCTCGACCGCGGCGCCGCGCTGACCCCGCAGACGCACGAAGGCCCCGGGCGGAATCCGGGGCCTTCGCAGAAGCGCTGGTGCGCTGGAATTACTTGAGGGTGACCGTCGCGCCGGCCTCTTCCAGAGCAGCCTTGGCCTTCTCGGCCGTCTCCTTGTTGGCGCCCTCGAGGACGGCCTTCGGAGCACCGTCGACGACGGCCTTGGCCTCGCCGAGGCCGAGCGAGGTGAGCTCGCGGACAGCCTTGATGACCTGGATCTTCTTGTCGCCAGCAGCCTCGAGGATGACGTCGAAGGAGTCCTTCTCCTCCTCGGCCGCGGCCTCGCCTGCGCCGCCAGCGGCACCGGCGACGGCGACGGGGGCAGCAGCGGTGACCTCGAACTTCTCCTCGAACGCCTTCACGAACTCGTTGAGCTCGATGAGGGTCAGGCCGGCGAACTGCTCGAGCAGCTCCTCGGTGGAAAGCTTCGCCATGATGTATCTCCTAGATAGATGGGGTTTGTAGACGAGATCGCCGGTCGCTTACGCGGCCTCGGCGGTCTCCAGCTTTTCGCGAAGCGCGTCGATGGTGGCCGCAGCCTTGCCCATCGTCGCCTTCATCATGCCCGCGGCCTTCGCCAGCAGAACCTCACGGCTCTCGAGCGAGGCGTACGTGTTGACCTCGTCGGCGGTGAGGGCCTTGCCCTCGAAGATGCCCGACTTGATCACGAGAAGCGGGTTGGCCTTGGCGAAGTCACGCAGAGCCTTGGCGGTGGCGACGAAGTCACCGTGCACGAACGCGACAGCCGACGGCCCCTTGAGGTCGTCATCCAGCGCGGAGATGCCGGCCTTGTTGGCGGCGATCTTGGTCAGCGTGTTCTTCACCACGGCGTACTCAGCGTCCTGACGGATGCTGTTGCGCAGCTGCTTGAGCTGGGCAACCGTCAGACCGCGGTACTCGGTCAGCAGGACGGCGTTCGAGTTCTCGAATGACTTCGTGAGCTCGTTGACCGATGCATCCTTCTGCGCCATGGTCACTCCTTGGTGTGTACGAGGCGCCGCACGGTGGTGGGGCGCCGGCCTCCGACCCCCTGCAAAAGAGAAGAGCTCCGGCGCAAGCGCACGGAGCTCAGAAGTTCGTGACACCTGCGCGGGCCCCTGCGATGCAGAGCTTCGATCCTGTGCACTCACGCGCACATGATGACCAGCGGTCTTCGGTTATGACCACTGTACCCCACCCCCACCTCTCCCCCAAATCCCCCTCCTCTTCCCGTCGACCCACCCCTTTTCGCGCATCCCGGCCCCTTACGGCCGCACGCAAGAGGCCGGGGCGCGCGGAAGGGGGGTGGGTCGAGGACTCAACGGGCGAAGAGACCGAGGGCACGGAAGTGCGCGTCGGCCGCGGCGAGGGAGGCGACGTCCGCGCTGGTCACCCGGACCACCCGCCAGCCGGTGCTTCCGCGCACCCAGTCCTCGCGGATCTTCTCGTCGAGCACGACCTGTGCCACGGGCCGGCCCCCGCGGAGCTCGTCATCCAGGTACTTGTCGCGGCCGTCGCACTCCACGAAGGTGCGGCACTGGTCGACGGCGATGTCCATCCAGAACCGACCGCCCCGCGGTCCGTCCACCGGCACCTGCAGCCGCGGTCTGCCGAAGCCGAGCTGATGGAGCCGGTACCGGGTCACACTCTCTAGAGGCAGCTGCGCGCGACCGTCCGCCAGACTCACGATCCGGCGAGCCTGCACGATGCCGCGGAGCCGTGGACGGCGGACCCGATCTGCGAGGTCCGCCAGGAGAGCCTGCGCCGCGGTGTCGTCGAACTCCCACGGGTCACCGCCGACCAGGGCGAGGGCGGCATCCGCGACGGCGAGAGCCGCTTCCGGAGCGACCGTGCGGGCGAGGTCGACGACCGTCCGGGCGAGGGAGGTGCAGCGGATGCCGTCGTGCTCCACGATGTCACCGGCGGCAACCGCGCCCTCGTGTCGAAGGATCCCCGAGGTGCTGTGGCGACGGTCGGGGGGCGCCGTCACATGGACCCTCGTCGGGCGCACCCGATACAGCGGCAGACCCCACAGCACCGCGGCCGAGGCGTGCGAGAACACAGGCCGCGTCCCCGAGGCCGCGAGGTCGGCGGCCACCACCTCCGCACGATGCCGGGACTCCGGGGCGAGCTCGCTCCAGGTCCGCAGCGCGAGGTACCACCCGCGGCGCACGTGATGCAGCTGCCGCCCTTCCACCGCGGCGTGGAGCGTCCGTGACCCCCAGCCCTCCTCCTCCAGCCGTCGACGACCGAGGAGCATCGCCCGGATCTCGTCCACACTCACCTGTCTCATCCCCCCGACTCTCCCCTCTCCTCTCGCCACTCCCCCGCCTTCCCCCACTTCTCCACACCCTTCACTCCCTCCCGCCCCCTGTGCAGGAACCGTGCTCCCCGCCGACCCACCCCCTTGCGTTCGAGCCACCCCCTTGTGCGCGCACGTAGGAGGCCGGGACGCACGCAAGGGGGTGGGTCGGGCGAGGGAGCGGCGTGTACGGCGGGGACCGAGGTGGGGGAGAGTTAGAGTCTTCTGGTGACCCCGGAACTCCAAGCTCGCATCGTCGCGGACTCGCGCGACCGCGTGGCATGGATGAGGGCACGCTCTCGCGGCATCACGGCGACCGACGTCGCCGGACTCACCAGCGAGCGCTCGATCGCCCGTGCTGCCGACGCCAAGCTCGGCGGCGGGCCGCGGTTCGGCGGCAACGCCTACACCGACCACGGCCGGCGCCGCGAGCCGGAGATCGCCGCCTGGGTCGCCGCGACGCACGGCATCTTCCCCTCCTCCGCCCTGTTCCGCGCCGAGGTCGAGCACCGCCACCTGGCGACGCCCGATGGCATCTCGGTGGACGCGGACGGTCGCGTCAGCCTCGCGGAGATCAAGACCACCAACAAGGCGTTCCGCGGGATCCCGCGCACCTATCTGCGGCAGGTGTGGTGGCAGCAGCACGTGCTGGGCGCCGAGCGCACCCTGTTCGTCTGGGAGGAGCACGTCGACTTCTCCCCCATCCACGACGAACCCCGCTGTGTGTGGATCGACCGCGACGACCGTGAGATCGCGAAGCTCGTGGGGCTCGCCACCGACCTCATCGACGAGCTGTACCGCCGCACGACCGGGCGCACGGTCCCGGCCCGCTCCGCGTCCCCCGTGGACAGCCGCCGGGAGCAGCTCCGCGAGCGCGACGCCTTCCGCGCTCTCGCCCTCGCCGACTGAGTCGGCCGCGCGGCCCCGGACCCGCCGGGACGCTCACTCCCCGTCAGGGTTCGCGAGCCAGCACCCGGGCCGCCTCCCCCGCGACCTCGGACGCGATCGTGTCGAGGAGCGTCGAGCGCAGGTTCCACTGCTGCCAGTACAGCGCGACGCGCAGGGTCGGACCGCCGAGCGCCACGAGACCCGGCACCTCCTGCAGTCGCGGGACCATCCCCCAGCCGAGGCCGAGGCCGACCGCGAGCGCATAGTCGTGCGAAGCGGGGACGTAGTGCCGGGGAACGCCGGCGGCGGTCACTCCACGCGCGGCGAGCCACTCGTGCTGCAGGGTGTCCCGTCGGTCGAAGTCGACGAACGGCGCCCGTGCCAGAGCGTCGGCGGTCACCCCGTCCGGGAACCAACGACGGGCATACGCCGGTTCGGCCATGGCCCGGTACTCGAGCACGCCGAGGGGCGTGACCGTGCACCCCGCGACCGCCGTGGCCTCGCTCGTCACCGCCGCCATGACCGTGCCCGATTCGAGCAGACGGGCGGTGAAGTTCTGGTCGTCGCGATGAAGATCCAGGTCGATGTCGTGCACAGCCGAGAGCCGAGCCATCGGAGGGAGGAACCAGGTCGCCAGGGAGTCCGCATTGACAGCCAGGGGCACCGCGATGCGGTGCCCTCCACCGCCTTCCTCGATGCCGACCCCGGCGAGCGCATCCTGCTCGAGGAGCGCGATCTGCCGCGCGAGGCGCACGACGGACTCCCCGGCCTCGGTGAGCCGGACGGGTTTGCTGCGTACGAGCAGGATCCGCCCGAGCTGTTCCTCGAGCACCTTGAGCCGCTGGCTGACCGCGGAAGGGGTGACCTGCAGCCGACGCGACGCGGCATCGAGGGTCCCCTCGTCCGCGACGGCGGCGAGTGTGGCGGCAAGCTCCGGGTCGATCCTCACATCAGCGATGCTAATGGTACGAAAGGAATCTTCGCTGCAGCTCATGTCTCGTGCCCATAGGCTCGACACATGCTCACCGTCCTCGCCGGTCTCGGCCTCGGTCTCTCCCTCATCGTCGCGATCGGCGCGCAGAACGTGTTCGTGCTGCGCCAGGGAATCCGGCGCGAGCACGTCCTCGCCGTCGTGATCGTGTGCGCGCTCTCCGACGCCGTGCTGATCATCGCCGGTGTCGCCGGGCTCGGGTTCGTGCTGTCCGCCGCCCCCTGGCTCGTCGTCGTGGCTCGCTGGGCGGGGGCGCTGTTCCTGCTCGGGTACGGACTGCTCGCGGCACGGCGGGCCTGGCGGGGCGGCGAGGAGCTGGTGGTCGACGGGGGCGACGCACCGGCCCTCGAGGCGTCCGGGGGCACCGGCACGCTCACCCGCACCCGCCTCGCCCCGGTGATCCTCACGACGCTGGCGTTGACGTGGCTGAACCCGCACGTGTACCTCGACACGGTGCTGATGCTCGGCTCGATCGCGGCGACGCACGGGGAGGAGCGGTGGCTGTTCGCCGCCGGCGCGGTCGCCGCGAGCCTTCTCTGGTTCACCGCTCTCGGCTTCGGCGCCCGCTACCTCGGACGGTGGCTGCGTACCCCGCGCTCCTGGCGCATCCTCGACGCGGTGATCGCGGTCGTGATGATCACGCTGGCGGTGAGCCTCGTGCTCCCGGTGCTGGGCGCCTAGCCGCTCACGCCGCGTCGATCTGCGACACCCGCGCCCGGATGAGCGCGCGGACCGCCTGCTCCGGCAGGGGGTGCTCCGGCTGAAACCGGATCGTCCCCTTGTCGAGGCTGACCTCGGGGTGACCGGCGAGGAGGTCCGTCACGGCGGCGACCGCCTCGGGGCTGAACGGGTAGACGCCGATGTGCTTCTTCGCGCGCATCACCGAGAGCAGCGGCTTGCCGGCGTACACGAGCGCCGGCATGCCGTAGCCCTTGCCCTGTTCCGCCTCCGGTACCTCCTCCGTGGCGATCGCATACACGCCGTCGATCACCGCACGATCCGCGGCGTCGAGGTCGGTCAGATAGTCGTCGATGGTGCCCACGCACCGCATCCTGCCATCGAATCCCCTCGGGGTCGAGGGCTCACGCGCCGTCGAGGGGCCGGAGGATGCGGGTGAGGAACCGTTGCGTGCGCTCGTGCTGCGGAGCGCTGAACAGCTCGGCGGGCGGCCCCTGCTCGACGACGCCGCCGCCATCCAGGAAGAGCACGTGATCTGCGGCCTCGCGGGCGAAGCTCAGCTCGTGGGTGACGACGGCCATCGTCCATCCCTCGTCGGCGAGCTCCTTGATGACGAGCAGCACCTCCCCCACGAGCTCCGGGTCGAGCGCGCTCGTCGGCTCGTCGAACAGCAGCAGGTCCGGCTGCAGGGCCAGCGCCCGCACGATGCCCACCCGCTGCTGCTGCCCGCCGGAGAGCTGATGCGGCCGCGCGTCCGCCTTGTCGGCGAGACCGACCCGGGCGAGCAGCGCCTGTGCCTCGGCGACGACCTCGGCCTTCGGACGGCCCTGCACCCGCCACGGCCCTTCGATCACGTTCTCCAGCACGGTCAGGTGTGGGAAGAGGTTGTGGTGCTGGAACACCATCGCCGACCGGTCGCGCAAGGCGAGCCGCTGCTGCTTCGCGACGCGGGGCTTCGGGCGGACCTCCGGTGCGAAGTCGATCTCCGGGCCCCCGGCCATCGCGATGGTGCCGGCGTCCGGTGTCTCCAGGCCGTTCAGGGCCCGCAGGACGGTCGTCTTGCCCGAGCCGCTCGGCCCGATGAGCACCACGACCTCGCCGCGGTGCAGGGTGAGGTCGAAGCCGCGGAGCACCTCGGTGGCGCCGAAGCTCTTGTGCAGGCCCCGGGCGGTGAGCAGCGGTCCGGTCGTGGGGTCAGTGCGCGACACGACTGTCGAGCCTCCTCTCCAGGGCGCTCTGCCCGAAGGAGAGCACCAGGCAGATCACCCAGTAGACCAGCGCCGCGGCCAGATACACCACCATGAACTCGAGTGTGGTGGAGGCGATCTGCTGCGCCACCTTGAACAGCTCCGTCACGAGGATCAGGGACGTGAGGGAAGTGTCCTTCACGAGCGAGATGAACGTGTTGGACAGCGGCGGCACCGACACCCGGGCGGCCTGCGGCAGGATGATGCGGGTCAGCGTGCGGGTGCGGTTCATCCCGACCGTGTACGCGGCCTCCCACTGCCCCTTCGGCACCGAGAGGATCGCCGCCCGCACGACCTCGGCACCGTAGCCGCCGACGTTGAGCGAGAGCGCGATGATGGCACTCGGCCACGGATCGAGGGTCACCCCGACGGACGGCAGGCCGTAGAAGATCACGAAGAGCTGCACGAGCATCGGCGTGCCGCGGATCACCGAGATGTAGAACCGCGCGATGCCGGACACGACCGGATGCACCGAGATCCGCATCAGCGCCATGCCGATCGCGATCACGAGCCCCAGGGCGAACGACACCAGGGCGAGCGGGATCGTCGCCGTCAGCCCCGCCCAGGCGATCGGCCCGAGCGAGGAGAAGAAGAGCTCCCAGGGATTCTGCATCGCCTACTGCGAGACGTCTTCGCCGAAGTACTTCTCGCTGATCTCGGCCAGGGTGCCGTCGGCCCGGAGCGTGTCGAGCGCTTCGTCGACCGCATCGACGAGCGCCTCCTTGTCCTTCGTGAACACGAAGGCCTGCTCCCCGGCTTCGTCGGTCTCCGCCGCGATCTTCAGGCCCGTCGGGCTGTTGGTCGTCTCATAGTCGAGGAACGTCAGCTTGTCGTTGACGGTCGCGTCCACCCGGCCCTGGCGGAGGAGCTCCACGGCTTGCGCCCACCCCTCGACGCCCTCGACCTTGGCGCCGGACTCGGTGGCCAGCTCGTACCAGTTGCTCGTGAGGGACTGCGCCGTCGTCTTGCCCTCGAGGTCGTCGAAGGACGAGATGGAGTCGTCGTCCTCCTTGACCACGATCACACCGGGCGACACCGTGTACGGGGCGCTGAAGAGGTACTTGGCCTCGCGCTCGTCGTTGATGGACACCTGGTTCGCGATCACGTCGAAGCGGCCGGAGTCGAGGCCTGCGAAGATCGCGTCCCACTGGGTCTCCTGGAACTCGACCTTCAGGCCGAACTCGTCCGCGACGGCCTGGATGATCTCCACGTCGTAGCCGGTGAGATCGCCCGAGCCGCCGTCGGCGTGGAAGCTGAACGGGCGGTAGGTGCCCTCCGTCGCGACCGTCAGCGTTCCGTCTTTCACCAGGCCGAAGTCGGAGCCGGCGGCGCTCTCGCCGTCGGTGCTCGCGGGCGTGCTCGAGCCGCTGCAGGCGGTCAGGGCCGCGGCGGCGACGACGAGTGCGGTGACGGCGATGAAGCGACGGGACATGGACCCTCCTGGGGCGAGAAAGCGCGGATGCGAGTTTACGCGACGACCGCGGGAACTCCCCCACAGTACGCGTCGCCTCCGACCTTGCCCGCATCGGATGACGCCGGATGTCGTGGGACGAGAGACCTCCGGGAACGCAGAACGCCCCCGGGCGGACCCGGGGGCGTTCTGTGCGACGGGTGCGAGACCCGTCGACGCGTCAGATGGCGTTGACGTCCAGCGGGATGCCGGGGCCGAACGTGGTCGACACCGCACCCTTCTGGATGTAACGGCCCTTGGCGCTGGACGGCTTGAGACGGACGATCTCCTCGAGAGCGGCGTCGATGTTCTCGTTCAGCTGCTCGGCCGAGAACGAGGCCTTGCCGATGACGAAGTGCACGTTGGCGTGCTTGTCGACGCGGAACTCGATCTTTCCGCCCTTGATCTCCTCGACGGCCTTGGCCGGGTTCGGAGTCACGGTGCCGGTCTTCGGGTTCGGCATCAGGCCACGGGGACCGAGCACCTTGCCGAGACGGCCGACCTGGCCCATGAGCTCCGGGGTCGAGACCGCGGAGTCGAAGTTGGTCCAGCCGTCGGCGACCTTCTGGATGAGCTCGGCGCCGCCGACCTCATCGGCGCCGGCCGCGATCGCCGCCTCGGCCGCGGGGCCAGTGGCGAACACGATGACGCGGGCGGTCTTGCCGGTGCCGTGGGGCAGGATGACGGTGCCGCGCACCATCTGGTCCGCCTTGCGGGGGTCGACGGCGAGCTTCAGCGCGACCTCGACGGTCGAGTCGAACTTCGCCGAACCGGTCTCCTTCGCGAGAGCGACGGCCTCGGACGGCGTGTAGAAACGGTCTGCCTCGATCTTCTCGGCGGCAGCCTTGTAAGCCTTGGACTTGGTAGCCATGATTATTCTCCTCAGCCCTCGACCGTGATGCCCATGGAACGGGCGGTGCCGGCGATGATCTTCGAGGCGGCCTCGATGTCGTTCGCGTTCAGGTCGGCCTGCTTCTGCTCGGCGATCTGACGGACCTGGTCCTTGGTGATCTTGCCGACCTTGACGGTGTGCGGGGTGGCCGAAGCCTTCTGCACGCCGGCCGCCTTCTTGATGAGCTCCGCCGCCGGCGGGGTCTTCAGGACGAAGGTGAAGCTGCGGTCCTCGTAGACGGTGATCTCGACGGGGATGACGTTGCCGCGCTGCGACTCGGTCGCGGCGTTGTACGCCTTGCAGAACTCCATGATGTTGACGCCATGCTGACCGAGCGCGGGGCCGATCGGCGGCGCCGGGTTGGCGGCACCGGCGTTGATCTGAAGCTTGATCAGGCCGGTCACCTTCTTCTTCGGTGCCATTCTCTTTCCTTTCCTCGAGGCGGATGCGAGCATCCGCTTCTCCCACGGCTCCGGCCTCTCCGGCCCGTGGTCGTCTCTACGCACGCCGAAGCGTCGCACAAACCACGTAAGTCTACCTGATCACTCCCCCGCTCGCGAGCCGGCCCCTTGCGTGCGAGCCGGCCCTCTGCGTGCGTCCGCAACGGGCCGGGAGACACGAAAGGGGGTGGGTCGGGGGAAAGAAAACGGCCGCCCCGGAAGAGGGCGGCCGTTCTCGTGACAGTGTCAGATCATCTTGGTGACCTGGTCGAACGACAGCTCGACCGGGGTCTCGCGCTCGAAGAGCGAGACGAGAACCGTGAGCTTGCCGCTCTCCGGCTTGATCTCGCTGATCGAACCGGGAAGACCCGCGAACGAGCCCTCCTTGATCGTGATGGTCTCGCCGACCTCGAAGTCGACCTCGGCGGGGAGCGGACGGGCGACGGCGACGCCACCCTTGGCCGCGATGTTCTTGGCGGTCGGCACGTCCTTGACCTCGACGAGGGACTTCAGCATGTTGAAGGCCTCTTCGAAGCGCAGCGGCGTCGGGTTGTGGGCGTTGCCCACGAAGCCGGTGACGCCGGGGGTGTGCCGCACGACCGACCAGGTGTCTTCCGTGAGCTCCATGCGCACCAGCACGTAGCCGGGGATGCGCACGCGGGTGACCATCTTGCGCTGGCCGTTCTTGATCTCGACGACGTCCTCCATCGGGACCTCGACCTGGTAGATCTCGTCCTCGACCTCGAGCGTCGACTTGCGCTGCTCGATGTTCGCCTTGACCTTGCGCTCGAAGCCGGCGTACGAGTGGATGACGTACCACTTGCCCGGGAGCATGCGCAGGTCCATGCGGAAGGCCTCGTACGGGTCTTCCTCGGAGGCCGACTCGTCCTCGTCGGACTCGGCGGCGGGACGGTCGTCCTCGCCGTTCACGTCGGGCCCCTCGTACGGGGTGACCTCGTCGGCCGCCTCGGCCTCCTGCTCCGCGGCCTCTTCGGCCACGGAATCGTTGAGGACCTCGGCGGCGGCTTCGGACTCCGCGGCTTCGTCCAGGTTCAGAGCGTCGTTCACGATGGCGTCCGCCTCCGGGTCGTCGATGTCGATGTCGATGTCTTCCGTCTCCTGCTCGCCGTCCTCGTCCTCGACGTGGACCGCGACGTGCTCGGCAGAGGTGACCGAGAGCTCCTCGGCGGCGAGCACGTTGCCCTCCTGGGCCTCGTCCTCCTCGCTGGACTGCTCTGCGGCGGTCGCCCAGTCGGCGTCGTCGGAATATCGTTCAGACACGTTGCTTCTTCTCCATAGCTGCGGCGGTCGCCGCGGGGGTCATCAGCCAGGGATTCCGAACACGTAGTGCGTCAGGAGCCCGAAGACGTAGTCGAGACCGTAGACGATGCCCATGACGATCAGGACGAAGACGAGCACCACACCCGTGAACTTGAAAAGCTCCTTGCGGGTCGGGGTGACGACCTTGCGCAGTTCGGCGATGACCTGGCGGATGAACAGGGCGATGCCCCCGAAGAACCGGGAGAAGGGGTTGCCCTTCTTCTGGCGCGTGGCGCCGGCCGCGACGACGTCGCCGCGCGGTTCGTCCTGATCCATCCTGAATGTACCTTTCGTGTGTCAGCGTGCGCTGACGCGCAGGGCGGACAGGAATCGAACCTGCAACCTGCGGTTTTGGAGACCGCTGCTCTGCCAATTGAGCTACCGCCCTAGAGACCCGGAGGTCTCGGGGATGCCCTCCCCACCCTGTCACCGGCCGATGTCGTAGACGCCAGGCACGGCGAAAGAATGCAGAGAACAACTGCTCACCAAGCATACGGCATCGATCCGGTGGTGCCGAACAGGAAGCGGAACCGGCGTTGTTGCTAGGCTCGGCGGGCGGACGAAGCAGGAAGGGAAGCATGTGAGTGGGGATGTGCAGCAGTTCCAAGTGGATCTGCGCGGAGTCGTCGATCTGCTCAGCCGGCACATCTACTCCAGTCCCCGGGTCTATCTGCGGGAACTGCTCCAGAACGCGAGGGACGCGATCGCGGCACGCCGCGAGGTCGACGGGGGCGGGAGCCGCATCCGCATCACGCCGCTCACCGCGCAGACCGGCGAGTTCGTGCTGCGCGACGACGGGGTGGGCCTGACCGCAGCCGAGGTCGCGGATCTGCTCGCGACCGTCGGACGCAGCTCCAAGCGGGATATCTTCGACCTTCCCCGGAGCGACTTCCTCGGCCAGTTCGGCATCGGGCTGCTGAGCTGCTTCATGGTGGCCGACACCATCGTCATCCGCTCCCGCAGCGCCAGAGGCGGCTCTGCGGTGGAGTGGACGGGCAGCGCCGACGGCACGTTCCGCGTCGCGGAGATCGACGACGACCTGCCGATCGGCACCAGCGTGCACCTCGTGCCGCGCTTCGACGCCGATGAGCTGCTGCGGCCGGCGGCCGTGCACGAGCTCGCGACCACGTTCGGGGAGTTCCTGCCGGTGCGGGTGACCATCGACGCACCCGGCGGGGACATCGACGTCACCCGCGAGCCCCCCTTCCTCGACCCCGCCGCCGACGTCGAGGCGGCCGTGCAGTACGGTCGCGACCTGCTCGGGGCCGCCCCGCTGGACGTGATCCCGCTGAGCGAGCCGGCGACCGGGACGCAGGGCCTGGCTTACGTGCTGCCCTTCGCTCCTCCGCCCGGCGCCCGCCAGGCGACCCGCATGTACCTCGGGCGCATGCTGCTGTCCGAGCGCGTCGACGACGTGCTGCCCGACTGGGCCTTCTTCGTGCGCGCCGTCGTCGACTCCACCGGCCTCGCGCCGACCGCGAGCCGCGAGTCCCTCGTCGAGGACACGGCCCTGGAGCACGTCCGGGAGCAGCTCGGCGCCGGGATCCGCCGCTGGGTGCTCGAGCTCGGGCTGCGCGAACCGCATCGCCTCGCCCAGTTCGTCGCCGTGCACGAGGTCGGACTCAAGTCGCTGGTGCGTCATGACGAGGAGCTCGCGCGTTTCATCACGCGCTGGCTCACCGTGGAGACCACGCACGGCACACTGCGGATCGGCGAGCTCGTGGAGCGGTATCCGCACGTGCGCTACGCCCAGACGGTCGACGAGTTCCGCCAGGTGGCTGGCATCTCGCCCTCGGACGAGGTGCTCGTCAACGGCGGCTACCTCTATGACGCGGACCTGATCCGCCTGCTCCCCGACCTCTACCCGCAGGTCACGGTGGAGAAGGTCGACGTGACCGGGGAGCTCGATCGCCTCGACCCGCCGCCGCTCGACGACCGGGACATCGCGATGGCGCTGGAGTCCCGCGCCGGCGCCGTGCTCGCCGCCTCCGACTGTGCCGTCGTCGTCAGGGCGATCGATCGCCCCGAGCTGACCGGACTCTACGTCGCGGATCCCGAGGTGCTGCGCACGATCGACCGCGGGCGCACCAAGGGCATCGCGAGCACGCTCTGGGGCGGGGTGCTCGACCGGATCGATCAGACGCTCTCCTCCGCGCGGGACGACGACCTCACGGCGCGACTGTGCCTGAACTGGTCGAACCGCGTCGTCCGCGCCCTCGTCCGCGTCGAGGACGATGCCGTGTTCGCGCGCACGGTCCAACTCCTCTACATCCAGGCGCTCCTCGCAGGACACCACCCGCTCTCGGACACCGACCGGGCCCTCATGACCAGCGCCCTCTCCGATCTCGTCTCGCTCTCCGCCGGCATCGAGGGGGACACGCTCCCCTTCGACGCGCGCTGACACCCCCGACTACCCGAAAGGGCCCTCCATGGCACGTCCGAAGAAGCGCTTCCAGCAGCTCATCGAGGAGATCGATCGCACCCCGTGGGGCCCGGCGGAGCAGGCCCTCGTGGCGGAGGCGGTGGCGCTGGCCGTCGAGATCGGCGACGAACGGCTGGAGTACGAAGCCCGGATGCGCCAGACCGCGTCGGCGAACATGGTCGGGGCCACCGACGTCATGCTCAACTCCTTCGCCTGGTGCCTCGCGCACCACGACGCCGACCCGCAGCGGTTCCCCGCCGACCTCGACAACGGCGGCGCCGACCTCATGTGGCAGTTCAAGTGGATGGCGTCGTCCCTACGCTCCTCCCCCGCCTTCTCGCAGGAGCAGATCGCCGCGGTGCTCGATGACATGGAGGCGCACTACCGCGCCGCAGGTCTCGGCCTCAGCGGCGTGCTGACCGCACGTTTCGAGGACGCCTGGGACGCGGGCCGGTTCGACGCCGCCGAAGCCCTGCGCGTGCAGCTCGAGGCCACGCCGCGGGACGAGCACAGCCACTGCGACGCCTGCAGCCGCAGCCAGTTCGCGGGCTTCTTCGCGGAGACCGACCGCGACGCCGACGCCATCCGCCTCGTCGAGGAGATGCTCGAGGGCGGCTTCTCGTGCGGCGAGGAGCCGGAGCACGCTCTGTCCCGCGTGCTGCTCCCGTATCTGCGCGCCGGTCGCACGGAGGACGCGAAGACCGCGCACCTGCGCAGCTACCGCCTGGCGAAGGACAACCCGGACAACCTGCGCATCGTCGCCAACAACATCGTGTTCGCGGCGATCACCGGCAACGAGGCGCGGGCACTGGCCCTGATCGAGAAGCACATCGCGTGGCTGGCCCACGACGGCCTCAACGTCGACGCGCACTTCGCCGCCCTCACCGCCTTCGCGGTCGCTCTCGACCGCGTCACCGCCGCCGGTCACGGCGACACCCCGGTCCGCGGCGCCGATGCCCCGGCGCTCGTGTCGCTGCTCGGCGCGCACGACGGCCCGTGGAGCGCGGCCGACCTGGCAGCGACCGCCTGGTCGACGGCGGAGCGCATCGGCGCCGACTTCGACGAGCGGGACGGCACCGACGGCCACGCCCGCAGCCTCGCCCGGATGCGTGCTCTCGCCGACGAGAGCTACGACGTCCCGATCCGCTCCGATGCGTTCGTCGCTCCGGCTCCGGCCACCGCTCCGGCGGATCCGCAGGCCTGGTACGAGCGGGCGATGCAGCTCGCGCAGTTCGGCGCCGAGCAGGAGACCCTCGCCGCGCTCCCGCACGCCCTGGAGATCGACGACGCCGCCAAGCGCGCGCAGCTCCTGTCGATGCACCTCGGCATCCTCGTCGCACTCGACCGCGTGGAGGAGGCCGAGCGCCTGCTTCCCGACCGGATCGCCGCGCTGCGGGCCGCCGGGAACGACGCGCAGGCCGACCTCGAGGAGCGTCTGGGCCTGGCGACGTTCGGCCTGCACACCGACGAGACCATGGCGGCGCTCGAAGAGGAGCTGGCCGAGGCCGACCGCCTTCCCGCGTGGTCGCGCGGCGACCTGGCGATCAGCCGCGCGTCGCTGCACCTCCGGGCGGAGGAGCCGGATGCGGCGCTCGACCTCGCCGAGCTCGCCGCGCGCTCGTTCGCGGAGGCCGAGGACACCCGGCTGTCCAACACCACGACCCTCGTCGCGATCGGCGCCGTGCTGAGCAAGGGCGACCTCGACGCCGGTCGCACGCTCCTCGACCGCTTCCTCTCCCAGGACGACCTCTCCGCCGGACACCGGGCCCACGCGCTGCAGACCCGGGCCCGCGTGCGCGGCGGCACGGGTGCGTACCAGGACGGGGCCGTCGACGCCGACGAGGTGTGCCGGCTGCTCGCCGAACTCGGGGCCACCAGGGCTCTCGCCGAGGCCCATGTGCTCGCGGGCGCGCTCTGGGAGGACGCGGAGGAGCCCGAGAAGGCCGTCGCCCGCTACCGACTGGCCGCTCGGTTGCAGGACGACGGCGATCGCACCGGCGTCGACTTCCGGCTGGCCAGGGCGATGCTCCGCGCGGGGGACGCGGAGGAGGCAGCCGAGCTCTTCGGCGACGTGCTCCAGCGCGAGGAGAACGCCGAGACTCCTGCGGGTTCGCGCGCCATGACCGCCTCGCTCCTGGCCCGGTCGCTTGCCGAGTCCGGAGAGTACGGACAGGCTGTCGGGGCGCACGGCTACGCGGCCGAGCTGTTCGGGCAGGCGGAGGCGCACGCCGACCAGGCCATGGCCATGACGGAGCAGGCGAAGATCCTCGCCCGCTTCGAGGAACACGACGACGCGGTGCGGCTGCTGGAGGGCGCTGCGGACATCGTGCGGCGCGCCCCTGAGGCCGTGGGCGCGCTGTCCGAGGTGCTGCACAGCCTCGGCCAGGCCTATGCCGGCCGGGGTGACGAGCGCGCCTTCCCCCTCTTCGACGAGGTCGCCGCGCTCGCCCAGGAGCACGAAGCCGGCTGGCTGCTCGCCGACGTGACCGACTCCCGCGGCCGCGCGCTGGCCCAGCTGGGCCGGATCGATGAGGCCGTCGCCGCCGCCCTCACCGCGGCGGACGGCTTCGCTGCGCTCGGCGACCAGGGCGCCGCCGGAAGCTCGGAACTGTTCGCGGGCAGGGTGCTCGCGGGGAACGACCGCCCGGCCGATGCTGTGCCGGTATACCGGAGCGCCCTGGAGCATGCCGAGGGCTTCCCGCCACTGCGTCAGGTGGCGGCGCTGGAGCTCGGCGACGTGCTGGAGGCACTGGGGCGGCACGCCGAGGCCGCCGAGGTCAGGGCCCTCGTCGAGAGCTGACGCGACACCGGCGCGGGATCCGGAGGGGATCCCGCGCCGATGCGGATGCGGCGGAGGCCCGCGTCAGAAGAGCTGACGCCAATTCGCCCGTGCGAGGTCGAGCAGCTCGTCTCCGCGACCCGACATGACCGTGCGGATCGCGTAGAGCGCGAAGCCCTTGACCTGCGCGGCCTCGATCGCGGGCGGCATGGACAGCTCCTGCCGCTCGGTCACGACGTCGAGGAGCGCAGGGCCGTCGTGCGCGAGGACCTCGCGGACGGCCTCCGGCAGATCCTCGCTACGCTCCACCCGACGGGCGAAGATCCCCATGGCCTCGGCGATCGCCGCGAAGCTGGGGTTGTCCAACCCGGTGCCGTAGGTGACGAAGCCGGCGGCCTTCATCTCCAGCTCCACGAAGTTCAGCGATGAGTTGTTCACCACGATCGTCTTGACCGGGAGTCCGTTCTGGGTGAGCGTGAGCAGCTCGCCGAGCATCATCGCGAGGCCGCCGTCGCCGGCGAGCGCCACGACCTGACGATCCGGATGTGCGACCTGCGCGCCGATGCCGTGCATCAGGGCGTTCGCCATCGAGCCGTGCGTGAACGATCCGATCAGCCGGCGCCCTTCGGTCATGGACAGGTACCGCGCGGCCCAGACGGTCGGCGACCCCACGTCGGCGGTGAAGATCGCGTCGTCGGCGGCGTACTCGTCGAGCAGCCGGGCGAGGTACTGCGGGTGGATGGGGCGCGTGCCCTTGGCCGGCACCGCGAGCTCGTCGAGCTTCTTCCGCGTCTTCCGGTAGTGGGCCACGGCGTCGTCGAGGTGGCCGCGGTCATCCTTCCGCGCGATGCGGGGCAGCAGGGCTTCGGCGGTGGCCTTCACGTCACCGACGAGACCGAGATCGAGCGGGTGGCGCTTGCCGAGCTGGGACCCGCGGATGTCGACCTGGATGGTGGTCGCGTGATCCGGGTAGAACTGCTCGTACGGGAAGTCGCTGCCGAGGACGAGGAGCGTGTCGGCCGCCTCCATGGCGCGGTAGCCGGACGCGAAGCCGAGCAGTCCCGTCATGCCGACGTCGAAGGGGTTGTCGTACTCGATGAACTCCTTGCCGCGCAGCGCGTGGACGATGGGGGCTCCGAGCGCGTCGGCGAGCGCGATCACCTCGTCGTGTGCGCCCTCGACGCCGGCCCCGGCGAGGATGGTGACCTTCTTGGCGGCGTTCAGCATCGTCGCGGCCTTCTCCAGCTCCGGGCCGCTGGGCTGGATCAGGGGGCGGGTGCGCTCGATCACCACGGCGCGGTCGTCCGCGATCTCCGACAGCGCCACGTCACCGGGGATCACGAGGACGGCGACGCCGCGCTGCTCGATGGCCGCGCGCATCGCGATCTCCATCAGCCGCGGCATCTGCGACGGGTCAGCGACGTATTCGACGTACACACTGCACTCGCGGAACAGCTCCTGCGGGTGGGTCTCCTGGAAGTAGCCGGTGCCGATCTCGACGGTCGGGATGTGCGCGGCGATGGCCAGCACCGGCACGCGGGAGCGCTGCGCGTCGTAGAGGCCGTTGATGAGGTGCAGGTTGCCGGGGCCGCACGAGCCCGCCACGACGGCGAGGTCACCGGTCGTGCCGGCGTCGGCCGCGGCGGCGAAGGCCGCGGACTCCTCGTGGCGCACGTGCACCCACCGGATCCGGCCGTCCTTGCGGAGGGCGTCCGTGAGTCCGTTCAGGGAGTCGCCCGGGATGCCGTAGACCCGGTCGACTCCGTTGGCGTTCAGAGTCTTGACGATGTTCTCAGCGACGTTGGCCATACCCCGACCCTACGCCCGCCCCGGCCTCCCCGGGCCGGGCTCAGTACTCCTGCGGGCCGTCCCGGTCGGGCTCGGGATCGCGCCGGAACGCGCGGCCGGACACCGATGCCGGGGCGATGCGCACGTACACGCGCTTGTCGGTCGGGATCCACGGGCGCAGGCCCGCCGCCTCCGCCCGCTCGATGTCGGCGTCGATCTCCAGAGCCTCCGCACGCCCGCGCACGATGACGCTCCAGGCGGCGGTGTCCGTGTGGTCGTCGACCTCGAAGAGCACGTCGGCGTTGACCGTCAGCTCGAACAGCTTGCTCCCGGGGGCCGTGCGGAACAGGAGTCCTTCGCCGTCGACGGCGTAGTTCACCGGGAAGATGTCGATGGTCTCGCCGACCCTCGTGACGAGCCGCCCGAGCTCCTGGCCGCGCAGGTGCTCCCAGCTCTGCTCCGCGGTGAGGGACTGGACCGGATCCGTGTGCGCACTCATGCCGCCATTGTGCCTCGTCCGTCCTCGACGCGCACCCCGTCGACCCGGCCCCTCTCGTGCGAGCGGCCCCCTTGCGTGCGTACGCAAGGGGGCCGCTCGGCCGCAACGGGGTGGGTCGACGGTCAGCCGATGCGGATCAGCTTCTTGTTGACGAACTCGTCGGCGGCCAGGTGGCCGAGCTCGCGGGCCGTGCCGCTGCGCTTGATGCCGCCGAACGGGAGCTCGGGGCTGTCGGCGAGCACAAGGTTCACGTAGACCATGCCGGCCTCGATCCGGTCGGCCACCCGCTCCGCCTGCGCCTCGTCCGTCGTGAAGACGTAGGAGCCGAGACCGAACGTGGTGTCGTTGGCCAGCGCGACCGCCGCGTCCTCGTCCGCGACGCGGTACACGACCGCCGCGGGGCCGAACAGCTCCTCCCGGTAGACGTCCATCTCCGGGGTCACGTCGGCGAGCACGGTCGGCGCGAAGAACGCTCCGTCGCGCGTGCCGCCCGTGAGCAGGGTCGCACCCTGGGCCACGGCGGTGTCGATCTGCTTCTGCAGGTTCTCCGCCGCCGCCTCCGACGAGACCGGACCGAGGACCGTGTCGTCGAGTGTGGGATCGGTCGCCTCGACAGCCGCCATCGCCGCCGTGAACTTCTCGACGAACGCGTCGTAGAGGTCGTCGACGATGATGAAGCGCTTGGCGCCGTTGCAGGCCTGACCGTTGTTGTCGAGCCGCGCATCCACACCCGCCTGCACGGTGGCGTCGAGGTCGTCGGTGGAGAGCACGATGAACGGGTCGGACCCGCCGAGCTCCAACGCGACCTTCTTGAGGTTGCGCCCGGCGATCTCGGCGACCGCGGCGCCGGCGCGCTCGGACCCGGTCAACGACACGCCCTGCACCCGCCAGTCCGCGATCATCGCCGCGATCTGGTCGTTCGTGGCGAGCACGTTCTGGTACGCGCCCTTCGGGAAGCCGGCGTCGTGGTAGATCGCCTCGATCGCGCTCGACGACTCCGGGCACTGCGGCGCGGGCTTCAGGAGGATCGTGTTGCCGACGATCAAGTTCGGCGCGGCGAAGCGCACGATCTGGTACGCCGGGAAGTTCCACGGCATGATGCCCACGAGCGGCCCCAGCGAGGAACGGCGGATGATCGCCGATCCCTCCCCGAGGATCTTGATGGGCTGGTCGGCCATGATGTCCTCGGCCTGGTCCGCGTAGTACTCGGCGATGTCGGCGGCGAAGTCGACCTCGCCGAGCGCGGCCTCCCGAGGCTTGCCCATCTCGCGCACGAAGATGTCGGCCAGCTCCTCGCGGCGCTCCCGGTGCAGCTCGGCCGCACGGCGCAGCAGCGCGGCACGGTCGGCGACCGTCGTGGAGCGCGACCACTCGCGGTGCGCCTCGTCGGCGGCTGCGACCGCCTCCTCGATCCGGGCGTCGGTGAACGTGTCGTACGACGCCAGGGTCTCGCCGGTGGCGGGGTTGACGACGGCGTAGTCGGTCATGTGTCTCCTCCTCTTGCCGTACCGGTCAGGAGACCGGTATCAGCGTGTACTTGGTGGACAGGTACTCGTGGATGCCCTCGAAGCCACCCTCGCGACCGACGCCGGACTGCTTGACGCCGCCGAAAGGAGCCGCCGCGTTGGAGACGACACCCACGTTCAGACCCATCATGCCGGTCTCCAGCGCGTCGATCATCCGCTGACCGCGCTGCAGGTTCTCGGTGAACACGTAGGAGACGAGGCCGTACTCGGTGTCGTTGGCGAGGCGCACGGCCTCGTCCTCGGTCTCGAAGGTCGCGATCGCGAGCACCGGGCCGAAGATCTCCTCGCGGAGGATCGCGGAGCCGGGGACGACGTCGGTGAGGACCGTGGGCTCGTAGAACGTGCCGGTGCCCTCGAGCGCCTTGCCGCCCGCGAGCAGGGTCGCGCCGCGCTCGACGGCGTCGTCCACGAGCTCGCCGGCCTTGGCCACCGCGTCCTCGTCGATGAGCGGGCCGATCGCCACGCCCTCCTCCGTGCCGCGGCCGATCTTCATGCCGTTGACACGCTCGGTGACGCGCTTGGCGAACTCGCCCGCGACGTCCTTGTGGACGATGAAGCGGTTCGCCGCCGTGCAGGCCTGACCGATGTTGCGGAACTTCGCGGCCAGCGCGCCGTCCACGGCCTTGTCGAGGTCCGCGTCGTCGAACACGACGAATGGCGCGTTGCCGCCGAGCTCCATCGAGACCCGCAGCACGCCCTCGGCCGCCTGGGCGATGAGCTTGCGGCCGACCTCGGTCGACCCGGTGAAGGACAGCTTGCGCAGACGCGGGTCGGCGATGATCGGCGCGGACAGGGCGCTCGACTTCGAGGTTTGCACGACGTTGACGACGCCCTTCGGCAGACCGGCCTCCTCGAGCAGCGTCGTGAAGAAGATGGTCGTGAGCGGCGTGAGTGCCGGGGGCTTGATCACCACGGTGCAGCCGGCGGCGAGGGCCGGGGCGATCTTGCGCGTGGCCATCGCGAACGGGAAGTTCCACGGCGTGACGAAGAACGACGGGCCGACGGGGCGCTGCGACACGATCATGTGACCGGTGCCCTCGGGGTTGAGGCCGTAGCGGCCGCTGATGCGCACGGCCTCCTCGCTGAACCAGCGGAGGAACTCGCCGCCGTAGGCGACCTCGCCGCGGGCCTCGGCGAGGGGCTTGCCCATCTCGAGCGTCATCAGCAGCGCGAGGTCCTCCTTGCGCTCCTGCACGAGGTCGAACGCCCGGCGCAGGATCTCGCCGCGCACGCGCGGCGCCGTCGCTGCCCACTCGTCCTGCGCGGCGACGGCGGCGTCGAGCGCCCGGATGCCGTCCGCGGGGGTGGCGTCGGCGATCGTGCGGATCACCTGGTTGGTCGAGGGGTCCTTGACGTCGAAGGTCGCGCCGGTCTCCCCCTCGATCCACTCCCCGCCGATGAAGAGGCCGGTGGGGATGCTGTCGAGCAGCGCCTGCTCGTTCTGAGTGCTCATGGATTCTCTCTCTTTCAGACGGACGTGGGACGACGGCGGCGGCTGGGCGGAGCGTCCATACCCAGCGTCTCACCGCGGAAGAAGGCGGGGCGGCGGATGGCGTTCCAGATCATCACGGCGATGCCGACGACGATGATGAGGATGCCGAGGATGAAGACGATCCCGATGCCGCCGATCTCCGACCCGGAGCCGTAGGCCGGGTCCATGGAGTCGATCAGCGTGGTGAAGAACAGGATCGCGAGGATGATGCCGCCCACCAGCGGGAACAGGAAGGTGAAGAAGACGTTCCGCGCCGAGTCGAACCACTGCTTGCGGAAGTACCAGACGCAGGCGAACGCCGTGATCCCGTAGTAGAAGCAGATCATCATGCCGAGCGTGAGGATCGTGTCCCACAGCGTGTCCTCGCTGACCACGCGCATCACGGCGTAGAACGCGGAGGCCACGATGGCCGACACGATGGTGGCGTAGCCCGGGGTGAAGAACCGGGGGCTCACCTTCGCGAACGACTTCGGCAGCGCGCCGTAGTGACCCATCGCGAGCAGGGTACGGGCCGGACCGACGAACGTCGACTGCAGCGACGACGCCGAGCTCGTGAGCACCGCGAGCGAGACGAGGAACGCGAGCGGCCCGAGGATCGGTCCGGAGAGGTGGAAGAACACGTTCTCCTGGATGTCGCCGTTGCCGAGGCCGAGCTCTCCGGTGCCGACACCCGCGAACATGATCATCGCGACGGCGAGGAGCAGGTAGAGCGAGACGATCGTGAGCACGGTGACGGTGGCCGCGCGACCCGGGGTCTTCTCCGGGTCCTTCGTCTCCTCGTTCATGGTGAGGGTGACGTCCCAGCCCCAGAAGATGAAGATCGACAGCGACAGACCGGCGGCGACGGCGCTGAACGACGAGATCGCGAACGGGTTGAACCAGTTGAGGTCGAACGGCTGGTAGTCGAAGCCGTTGCCGCCCACGGCCTGCACGATCGCGGCGACCGCGAAGAACACGAGCACGAGGATCTGGAATCCGACCAGCCAGTACTGCAGCTTCTGCGTGGTCTGCATGTCGCGGTACGACACCCATGTCGCGCCCAGCATGAAGAGCAGGCAGACGCCGATGTTGATCCAGGTGACGCCGGCGAGATCGGCGATCTCCGCGTTGCCCGTGATCTGCGACAGCAGCAGGAACAGGAAGTCGACCGCGACGCCGGCGAGGTTGGACAGCACGAGGATCGTGGCGACCACGAGGCCCCAGCCGGCCATCCAGCCCACCCACGGCCCGAACGCCCTGGCGGCCCAGGTGAAGGAGGTGCCGGAGTCGGGCATGCGGTTGTTGAGCTCGCGGTAGCCGAAGGCCACGAGGAGCATCGGGATGAAGCCGACGAGGATGATCGCCGGGATCTGCGCGCCGACCTCGGACGCGGTGGGGCCGACGGCGGCCGTGAAGGTGTAGGCGGGGGCGATGCACGAGATGCCGATCACGACGGCGCCGATCAGGCCGACGGTGCCGGCGCTCAGGCCCTTCGTCGAGATTCCGGTCGTGACGCCGGATGCGGGCTCCGTCGCCCGGTTGGTGCTGCTCATCAGCGGTCTCCTGCTTCATCGCGGGTACGCGGGACGACGATCATGGGGACGGGCAGCTCGTGCAGCATCTTCGCCGCCGTGGAGCCCAGGAAGAGTCGGCGCGGCTGCGCCAGCCGGCTGGAGCCGACGAGCACGACCTCACCGGGGAGCCAGGAGAGCCCGGCGACGGCGTCCTC
Organism: Microbacterium sp. K36; assembly: GCF_004794355.1. Taxonomy (NCBI): domain Bacteria; kingdom Bacillati; phylum Actinomycetota; class Actinomycetes; order Micrococcales; family Microbacteriaceae; genus Microbacterium; species Microbacterium sp. K36. Next base: position 46,751 of record NZ_SSDN01000095.1, read on the forward strand.
CACCGTCTCGCCGGGGGCCTCCTCGACGACGGCGCCGAGACCGTCCGGCAGCCGCTCGGCGGCCACGGCCAGCACCTTGTGCGCGTGCTCGCTGCCGGCGAGGCGGATGGCGCCGGTGTCGAGCCCCGGCGGCACGTCGAACGGCACGAGGGACACCAGTCGGAGGCTCACCTCGGCGGCGCCGGCGAGGGCGACGGCCTGGTCGAGCACGCCCTCCGCGCCGGGACGGGTGCCGACGGCGACGGTGACGCGCGGGAGCACGTGGTCGTCCTGCTGCGCGAGACCGGCCGGCGCGAGAGCCACAGGGATCGGCGAGGAGTGCAGCAGCTCCGATGCGACGCTGCCCAGCCGGTGCCGGCCGAAGAGACCTCCGCCGGCGGTGCCGATCACGATGACGCTGGCGTCGAACTCCTCACCGGCGGCGATGAGGCCCTCGGCGAACGACTCCGAGAAGCGCACATGGCCGCTGCGCACGAGCTCCTGCGGCAGACGCACGACCGCGTCCTGCAGCCAGCTCCGCGCCTGCTTCCGGATGACGTCCTCGTAGGCGCGCTCCGGCGGCACGGCGGCGCTCCGGGTGCCCTCGGTCGGCAGCACGATCACGAGGTGCAGGGTCGCGCCGATGCTGCGCGCCAGTCGCGCGCCCAGCGCCGCCGCGTCCGCCCCCGCATCCGTCGCCGTGTAGCCGACGACGACCGAGCCGGTCATCAGCCGATGCTCTCGGGAGCGCCGGTCTCGCGACGGGCGTCGACGATGTTCGCCGCGACGAGGTGGCCCATGCGGATCGCCCCGTCGACGTGCTGGTAACCCGCTCCTGCCATGTCGCTGCAGGCGAAGTGGATCGGTCCGACCGGCGTGCGCAGGTCGGCGCCGTAGCGGTGCAGTCCGCCGAGGTCGAAGCTCGCCGCGTACGCGCCGCGGGTCCACTCCTCGCTGCCCCAGTCGCTCTCGTAGTAGACGACCGGGTTCTTGGCCTCGGGACCGTAGTAGTGCGAGAGCGACTCGAGGATGCGCTCCTTGCGCTCCTCGGCCGACAGCTCGAACACGCCGTCGGCGTTCGCGTCGGAGACGAAGCCGACCAGGGTGCCGCGCTCGTCGCCGTGGTTGGTGTTGTCGTACGCCTCGTGCGAGAGCTCGTACGGGCTGAACGCCGTGCCGCTCAGGCCCTGCTCGCGCCAGAACGGGCGGTCGTAGACCGCGTGCACCTTGATGACGAAGCCCATCGACAGGTGCTGGTGCAGCTGGTGCTGGCGACGCGGCAGCGGCGGGACGAAGGAGATGCGGTTGTAGAGGATGGGGGCGTGCGCGAGGATCGCGTACCGCGCCCGGACCGTGAGGTCGTCGGTGGTCGCCACGACCCCGTCGTCCGACCACTCCAGGCTGCGGACGGGCTGGTTCAGCAGCACGTCGTCTCCCAGGCGCTCGGCGAGGCGCAGCGGCACCTGCTGCAGACCGCCCACGACGCGCTTGTCGAGGATGAAGTCGGCGTCGACGAGGTTCGAGTACGAGCCGGCGGACGCCGCCATCAGCAGCGACTGCAGCAGCGAGAACGCGTGGGTCGGCTTGGTCAGCATCGCCGAGCCGGTCGCGAAGGCGAGGTTGCGCACGGCCTCGTCGTCGTCGGTCTGCGAGCGCAGCCAGGCGTCCCAGGAGATCGAGTCCCACTCCGCCGCGTTCGGGTGCTCCCACGGCCGGTCCGGGTCGATCTCGGCGACGAGGGCGTCGAGGATGCCGGTGATGCGGGCGATCACGGCCTCGGTCTCCGCCGACACCGGGAACATCTCGCCCGTGAAGCGGTGGGCCTGGCCATCCGGGCCGACGTAGACGCTGTCACCCTCGCGGTACCGGCTGTAGGTCTCGAGCCCCAGCTCCTCGATCGTGTCCTTGAGGGCGTCCTGGTCGGGCGAGACCCACTGGCCGCCGATCTCCAGCATGGCGCCGTCGATGACGTCGGTCCACAGCCGGCCACCCACGCGGTCGCGGGCCTCCAGCACGGCGACCGACAGTCCGGCCTTCCGCAGGTCGTTGGCCGCCGTGAGCCCTGCGGCTCCGGCGCCCACGATCAGCACGTCGCGGGTGATCTCAGCCATCTGCAACTCCTTCGTCGTCGGGGGATGCGGGGGATGAAGTACCGGTCGCGTCCCGAAATCCCCCGATCCGGGGACGCGACCGGACAGTGTCAGGCGCCGGCGAGCGCCTCGGCCACGACGTCGAGGCCCTCGTTCAGCAGCTCGTCGCCGATGGACAGCGGCGGGAGGAAGCGGATGACGTTGCCGTACGTGCCGCAGGTGAGGACGATGACGCCCTGAGCGATGCACGCCTTGGCCACGGCGGCAGTGAGCGCGGCGTCCGGAGCCTTGGTCTCCGGGTCCACGAACTCAGCCGCGACCATCGCGCCGTGACCACGGACGTCGCCGATGCGGGCGTCCTCGGCCTGGAGGGCGGTGAGGCGGCCGATGAGGATCTCGCCGATCTCGCGGGCCCGCTCGATGACACCGTCGTTCTCGAACACGTCGATGGCCGCGAGCGCCGCCGCGCAGGCGATCGGGTTGCCGCCGTAGGTCCCGCCGAGGCCGCCGGAGTGCGAGGCGTCCATGATCTCGGCGCGACCGGTCACGGCCGCGAGGGGCAGCCCGCCCGCGATGCCCTTGGCGGTGGTGATGAGGTCGGGCTCGATGCCGAAGATCTCGCTGGCGAACATGTGCCCGGTGCGGGCGAAGCCGGTCTGCACCTCGTCGGCGATGAAGACGACGCCGTTCGCGCGGCACCAGTCGACGATCGCGGGGAGGAAGCCGTCGGCGGGGACGATGAAGCCGCCCTCGCCCTGGATGGGCTCGATGATGACGGCCGCGAGGTTGTCGGCACCGATCTGCTTCTCGAGCTGGAGGATCACGCGGGCCGCGGCCTCGCCGCCCTCGAGTCCGTCGCGGAACGGGTAGGACATCGGCGCGCGGTAGACCTCGGGGGCGAACGGGCCGAAGCCGCTCTTGTAGGGCATCGACTTCGCGGTCAGCGCCATGGTGAGGTTCGTGCGGCCGTGGTAGCCGTGGTCGAACGCGACGACGGCCTGGCGACCGGTGTGCTTGCGGGCGATCTTGATCGCGTTCTCGACGGCCTCGGCGCCGGAGTTGAACAGGGCGCTCTTCTTGGCGAAGTCACCGGGGGTGACGCGGTTAAGCGCCTCGGCGACGCCGACGTACGACTCGTACGGCGAGATCATGAAGCAGGTGTGCGTGAACTGCGCCGCCTGCGCGGCGACGGCCGCGGCGACCTTCGGGTGCGCGTTGCCGACGGTGGTGACGGCGATGCCGGAGCCGAGGTCGATGAGCGAGTTGCCGTCGGCGTCGACGACCACCCCTCCCCCGGCCGCGACGGCGGCGACGGGCACGGTGTGGCCCACACCGGCGGCGACCGCGTCCGCCTTGCGGGTGAGGACCTCGGCCGACCGCGGGCCGGGGAGTTCCGTGACGAGGCGACGCTCCTGCGGGAGGTCGGGGCCGCCGAGGGGGACTGCGGGTGCTGCGGTGTCGAGGAGAGCCATGCCGCGAGCGTACGGCGACGGCGAAGACGGCCGCATTCGCCCGATTGTACAATCGGAGAATTGATTTCGCCGTCCCGTACAACCGGAGATCGCATGCCCCCCACCGAGCCCTCCACGCTGTCCGCCCTGCTGCGGCGTCGGGATCTCGACCTGCGTCTCGTCTCCGCCGTCGCCGACCTGCCGGACGGCGCCCTCGACCGGCCGCTGCGCTGGGTGCACAGCTCGGATCTCGCGGACCCGACCCCGTTCCTCGCGGAGGACCTCGTCCTGCTCACGACCGGCACCCAGTTCGACGATGCGGACGACATCGCCCCCTACGTCGTGCGTCTCGCCGAGCGCGGCGTGCTGGGCCTCGGGTTCGGCACGGACGTGCACCGCTCCGGCACACCGGAGGAGCTGATCGCGGCGTGCGCCGCACAGGGCATCCCTCTGTTCGAGGTGCCGTACCGCACGCCGTTCATCGCCGTGGCCCGCGCGCACTCCGAGGCGATCGCGGCGCAGGCGTACGCCCGACGCACCTGGGCGCTGGACACGCAGCGCGCCCTCGCCCTCGCCGCGCTCCGGCCGCGCGGGCTCGAGGCGATCATCACCGAGCTCGGCCGTCGGCTCGACGCGTGGGCCGGGATGTTCGACGCGACGGGCGACCTCCTCGTCACCCACCCCCGCGATGCCTTCTCGACGGCTGTCCGGGAAGAGCTCGGGACGCGGGTCCAGGAGATCCTCGACCGCGGACTCGAGGCGGGGCAGTCCCTCACCCTCGAGGCGCACACCTTCATGCTCTTCACGGTGGGGAGGGGCGGGCACCTGCGCGGCGTCCTCGCCGTGGAGGCCGACGCCCTCGACCAGGAGGCCAGAGCCGTCGTCACCTCGGTCATCGCGATGGCGGGGCTCGCGCGGGAGCAGAGCGAGCAGCTCGCCCGCGGCCGACGCCGCCTGCACACGCAGCTGCTGCGCTCGCTCCTGGGCGACGACCCCGGCCTCGCCCGACGGGTGCTCGGCAGCCTTCCGCCCGCCCCCGTGGTGGTCGCCGTGACCGGAGACGCCCCGGCGGAACCGCTCCTCGACTGGTGGGAGCGCCGGCGCCTCGAGCACGGGACCCCGGCCTTCCTCGCGGACTCCGAGGACGGCGTGGTCATCTGCGTCTCCGCGACCGACGAATCGCTCCTCGACGACGTGGCCGCACGCTTCACCGCCCGCGTCGGCGTCTCCGCACCGGAGGGGTACGACGCCTTCTCCCGGGCCCACTCACAGGCCCTCGTCGCCCTCCGGCAGCCGGGCACGAGCGGTGCCGTCCGCTACGCCGACACGGTCGGATCCAGTCTGCTCACCGCACTGGCGACGGATGAGGCCCGGCTCGTCGCGGAGTCGCGGCTCGCCCCGCTCCGGGAGCACGACGCCGCCCACGGCACCGCGCTCGAACACGCGCTGCGCACCTGGCTCGACCACGACGCGCGGGCCGAGCAGGCCGCAGCCGCCTTGGGCATCCACCGGCACACCCTCCGCTCCCGGGTCTCCCACGCCGGTGCCCTCCTCGGGGTCGACCTGACGACCTTCCCGGCCCGGGCCGAGGTGTGGGCCCTCCTGCAGACCGCCCGCGACTGACCCGGCCCCTTCCGTCCCTGCCTCTCCCCCTTTCCCCCGCGACGCCCGCACGACCTCACCACGTATGCACGACGGATCGGCCCGCCAACTCGTGCACCCGGACCGGGATCGTGCCGCCGGAACCGGTCGGCCCGGGAGGGGGTCCGGGGTCGTGTCGGCCAGCAGAATCTGCCGCGACCGACCCGGCCCCACCCGTGCCCACCTCTCCCGCGACACCTGCAGGACCTCACCACGTATGCACGACGGATCGGCCCGATGAGTCGTGCACCCGGACCGGGATCGTGCACCCGGAACCCGGAACTCGAACCGCGGAACCGGAGTCGGATCGGTGTCAGCGGGCGAGGAGCCGCCGGGATGCTGTGATGTCGGCGGCGGTCCGGGCGACGAGCTCCTCGACCGCGTCGAAGCGCAGCGTCGGCCGGAGCAGCGCCACGAGCTCGACCGACAGCCGTTGTCCGTAGAGGTCGCGGTCGACGTCGTGCAGGTGCACCTCGAGTCGCCGCGCCCGGTCGCCGCAGAACGTCGGGTTGGCCCCGACGCTCGCCGTCGCCTCCCACCGCCGGTCGTCATCGGGCAGCCGCGCCCAGGCCGCGTAGATGCCGTCGTCGGGCAGCAGCCGCTCGGGCAGGGCGAGGTTCGCGGTCGGGAAGCCGAGCAGTCGCCCGCGGCCGTCGCCGGGGACGACGAGGCCGGAGAGCACCGGGAGCGCCGGTCCGGTCACACGTCTGCGGCGGGCGAGATCGCGCGGTAGCGGCTCTGGTGGAACACGAGCGGCTCGACGTCGTCGAAGAGCGTCACGTCCTGGATCTCGTAGAGCGCGATCTCGTGGTCGCCGCCGTCGAACGTGCTGTGCAGCCGGCAGGTGAGCCAGAGCGCGGCGTCGTCGATCAACACGGCCCCACCCTCGGAGCGATGCCAGGCATGGCCGCCGAACCGGTCCCCTTCGCGCGCGGACAGCGAGCGGCTGAGCGGCTCGTGGTGCGCGGCGAGGACGCTCATCCCCAGTTCGGGGACGGCGCGCAGCACGGGCCACGTCTTCGAGGTGCGGGCGGCGCTGACGGCGACGAGCGCGGGCTCCAGCGAGATCGAGGTGAAGGAGTTGACCGCCATCCCGACGGCGCGATCCTCGACGTGCGCGGCGAGCGCGACCACACCGGTCGGGTAGACGGAGAAGGCGCGACGGAGAGCGCGGTCCCGCGGCAGGGCGTCGGTCACGGCAGTGGTCATCACGAAGTCCTTTCGTTAGTCAACTTTGACTAGTTTGAATCATATGCATTTTTGACCATGCAAACAACAGATTTCGCGACATCGAGCCGTTAGCATGAAGCGCATGTCGACCACCCGCCTCGTCGTCCTCGGCGCCGTCAAGCAGTTCCAGCCCGTTCACGGCTACTTCCTCCGTCGCGAGCTCATGACCTGGCACGTCGACGAGTGGGCGCACATCCAGCCCGGCTCGATCTACAACGCCCTCCGCGCACTCGAGGTCGACGGCTACGTGGCGGAGAGCGGCACCGAGACCGAGGGCAAGCGCCCAGCGCGCACCACCTACCGCATCACGCCGGCCGGCGAGGTGGAGCTGCAGCGCATGCTGCGCGAGAACCTGTGGAATGTCGCGGCTTTCGACACCCAGGCGATCATGACCGTGGCGTCGTTCATGTTCGTCCTCAGCCGGCAGGAGGTCATCGCCGGGCTCGAGCATCGGCTCATCAAGAGCGACGCGATCATCACGCAGAACGGCTTCGACGTGCAGGACACCCTGCGCTCGGAGACGACCCCGGAGTACGTCCGCGAGATCTTCGACCTCTCCACCGCCCGACTCACCGCCGAGAAGGAGTGGCTCCTGACGCTGCTGGAGCGGCTGCGCGCCGGGGCGTACACGTTCGCCGGCGAGACGGCGGAGACGACGGAGGCGGAACCCGCTCCCCCGCGGTGACCCGCAGGGCGCACGCGACTCAGCGCCCGGCCACAAGCTCCTCCAGGGCGGCGACGGACAGCGCCGGAGTGGTCGCGCCGCGATGCCGGGCCACGATCGCCCCCGCGGCACAGGCGCGCACGAGAGCGTGCTCGATGTCGTGCCCCTGGGCGAGCCCCGCGGCGAGCGCACCGCAGAAGGCGTCCCCGGCCCCCGTCGTGTCGACGGCGTCGATGCGGAAAGCCGCCACGTGCACACCGGGTCGTCCCGGCCGGTGCAGCGTCACGCCCGCAGCCCCCTCCGTGAGCACGACCGCTCCGGCACCGGCGCTGAGGAGCCGCTCGACGCCGCCGAGCTCCGCGCACTCCGTCTCGTTCACGACCAGCACGTCCACCTCCGGGAGCAGCTCGACCGCCGTCTCGTGCGCGGGGGCGGCGTTGAGGATCGTGCGCGCCCCCGCGCCCCGGGCGGCCACGAGGGCGGCGGCGACCACCGCGAAGGGCACCTCGAGCTGAGCGAGCACGACAGCCGCACCGGCGATCCCGGCCAGGGCGTCCTCCGGAGTGAGCTCGCCGTTCGCGCCGGCCGCCACGAGGATGCTGTTGTCGCCGTCGTCGAAGGCCAGCACATGCGCGACCCCGGTCGGCGCGGACGCGGAGCGGCGGAGCGCGGCGTCCACGCCCGCCTCCGTCAGCGCCGCCTCCAGCACGGCTCCCGCCTCGTCCGCTCCGACGACACCGCAGAACCGCGTCGCGGCTCCCGTGCGCGCCGCCGCGACGGCCTGGTTGAGGCCCTTGCCGCCGGGGAAGCGTCCCCCGGCCCGACCGAGCAGCGTCTCGCCGACGCGGGGTGGGCGCGAGACCTCGACCACGAGATCGAGATTCGCGCTCCCCACGACGGCGACGCCGGCGAGGGTCTCAGACACGGGCCATCGACTGCCGGAACGACGAGCCCACGTGGGACTCGGCGAGCGCGGGCGTCGGGGTGCCCATCAGCCGTTCCCGCAGCGACTCCGGCTCGGCGGCGGGGTCGGTGATCGCCCCGCGCTCCTTGAGGATCGGCAGCACGTGCTCGATGAAGTCGGCGGTCGACGCCGGCGGGATCACCGGAGCGAAGAGGAAGCCGTCGAGGTCGGCGCCGTCGGCGAGCTCCATCATCCGGTCCGCCACCTGCTCAGGCGTGCCCACGATCGGGCGGGCGCCCACACCGTGCGCGTGCCAGTCCCCCAGCACATCGCCGACGGTCTTGTCGGCGAAGCGGGCGACCTGCGTCTGCGACAGTTCGGTGCTGAGCTCGGACATCGGCGTGCTCGGGTCGTACGACGACAGGTCGAGTCCGGTGAACCAGGCGTAGGACGCCACGGTGACCTCGGGGTTCTGCGCGTCGGCAACCTCCGCGTAGGTGCGGCGCGCCTCCTCCTCGGTGCTGCCGACGACCGCGGCGAACGCCGACATGATCTTCACCTCGTGCGCGCCACGGCCGTTCTTCACCGCCTCCTCGCGGATCGCCGACGAGTGCGCGCGGAGCTGCTCCACCGAGCCGCTCCCCACGAAGATCGCCTCGCCGTGCTTGCCGCCGAACTCGCGGCCGGCGGGCGAGGCCCCGGCCTGGAACAGCACCGGCGTGCCCTGCGGCGAGCGCTGCGTGTTGCCGTAGCCGTGCGAGCGGAAGTAGGGCCCGTCGTGGGCGATGCGGTGGACCTTGACCGGGTCGGCGAAACGGCCCGCCTTGTCGCGCTCCAGCGCCCCCTCCTCCCAGGCCTCCTCCCACAGCTTGTAGACGACCTGCATGAAGTCGTCCGCCATCAGGTAGCGCTCGTCGTGCCCGACCATCGGCACACCGAAGCCCTGCACCGCGGTGTCGGCGGTGCCGGTCGTGACGACGTTCCAGCCGATCCGGCCGCCGGACAGGATGTCGAGGGTGGCCAGGCGTCGGGCGAAGGAGTAGGGAGGCTCGAGCAGGGTCGACCCGGTGGCGACGAGGCCGAGGCGGGTGGTCTCCGGGATGAGCGCGGCGAGGATGATCGCCGGGTCGAGCCGGGGCAGGTCCAGGCCCTCGACCGAGCAGATGTCCGGACGCTCGCCGGCGACGTCGGCCCAGCCCCACGCGTCGGCGAGGAACAGGAAGTCGAAGCCCGCGTCCTCGACCAGGCGCGCGGTGTCGCGCCAGTAGTCGAGCTTGTCGAAGAGGTAGCGCCGGTTGTCGGGGTGGCGCCAGGTCGCGGTGCCGGAGTCGTTCGCCTGGGCGTTCTCGAAGAGTCCGAGCCGCAGGGTCTTCACGGGGTGCTGAGCGGTCATGGCGGATGCCTTCCTGGGAGTGGGGGATGGTGTCGTTCGGAGTTTCCGGGCACGCCGGGGGAACCCGGGGGCGCAGGGGTCGCGCCCCCGGGACCGGGGGGCGTACGGTCAGCCCTTCGCGGTGACCTCGCCGTCGCTCCACCACAGGACGCGCCGGCGCACGACCGCGAGGAGCACGATGAGCAGCACCCCGAGCAGGCAGAGCAGGGCGATGCTCGCCCAGGTCACGGGCAGATTCGCCTGCGCGGCCGACGTGGTGACGAGGGAGCCGAGACCGGCCTGCTGTCCTGCCGCGACGAACTCGGCCACGGCCGCGCCGACCACGGCGAGGGGCAGCGCGATCCGCAGACCGGCGAACACGTAGGGCATGCTGCCGGGGAATCGCAGCTCGCGGAAGATCTCCCATCGCGAGGCGTGCAGCGTCTTGAACACGTCCATGGCCTTCTGGTCCACGTCACGGAGACCGGCGAGCGAGTTCACGAGCATCGGGAAGAACACCACGAGGCCGGTGACGATGAACTTCGGCACCATGCCGAACCCGAAGGCGACGACGAGCGCCGGGGCGATCGCGACGATCGGCGTCACCATCACGATGATGACCAGCGGCATGACGGCGCGCTCGATGATCTGAAACTCGGCCATCACGACCGCCAGGAGGAAACCCGCCAGGATGCCGGCCGAGGCGCCGACGACGACCTCGAGCAGCGTCACGAGGAAGTTCGACCAGTACATCCCCGCGTCCTCGACGAGGCTGGCGCCGATGGCCTCCAACGTCGGGAGGACGTACGGGTTGGTCCACGCCACGATCTGCCAGAGCAGGGCCGCGATCACGAACGTGATCAGGGTCGGCACCCACGAGCCCCAGCGGAGCCACCCGGGGATGCCGCGGCGCGGCTGCGCCTTCAGCCGGGCGGTGGCGAGGGTGGCGGTGGTGTCTCTCATCGTCAGCTCAGACATGGGCCTTCTCCGTCTGCGCGCGCAGCGCACCGCGCACGACTGCCTCCAGGTCGCGGAACTCGTCCGTCGCGTACGCCTCCTCGGTCCGCGGCCGCGGGAGGTTCACGTCGATCACCTCGGCGATGCGTCCGGGGTGAGCCGCCATGACCACGATGCGGTCGGAGAGCATGATCGCCTCCGGCACCGAGTGCGTGACGAACATCACGGCCTTGCGGTTCGACTGCCAGAAGTCCAGCAGAGCGATCCGCTGCAGGTCGCGGTTCATCTCGTCGAGCGCGGAGAACGGCTCGTCCATCAGCATGATCGCCGGATCGAACACGAAGGCCCTGGCGATCGCGGCGCGCTGCTGCATGCCGCCGGAGAGCTGCCCCGGGTACTTCTTCAGCGCATGGCCGAGGCCGAACGTCGACAGCAGCTCGGCCGGGTCGCGGAGGGCGCGGTCGCCGTTGGCCCCTCGGTTGATCCGCACGGGGAGCTCGACGTTCTCGCGCACCGTCTTCCACGGCAGCAGCGCCGGGGACTGCGGAACGAGGCCGATCTTCTTGTCGCGGGAGGCCGCCGTGACGCTCTCGCCGTCGATCGTGACGGTGCCGGAGTCGGCGTCGAGGAGTCCGGCGACCACCTTGAGCAGCGTGGACTTGCCGCAGCCGCTGGGCCCGATCACCGACACGAACTCGCCCATGCCGATCGTGAGACTCACGTCGTCGAGCACGGTGACCTTCGCCCCGTCGACGCCGAAGGACTTCGAGACGTTCGTGACCTCGACGCCGGCGCCCTGTGCCGCGGCCATCACTTCTCCGCCCAGATGAGGGTGTCGCCGTCGTACAGGTCGGCCACGAGGTCCGGGTCCATCATGTCGGCGATGGCGGGGAGGTCCTTGACGTCGCCGTACTCCTGCACGATCTCGTACTCGGGCTGCCACATGTCCTCGGTCTGCACGCCGGGGTTGCCGCCCGCGCTCTCGCGCACCCAGGCCGACTCGACCTCCCACGTACGGGCGAGCTGATCGCGGGGGAACGCCGCACCCTGGCCGTTCTCCTCCGCCAGGGCCGCCAGCATGTCGATGCACTCGTCCGCCTCGTCGAGGCAGAACTGCAGGGCCTTGAGGCTCGCGCGCATGAAGTCGGCGGCCACCTCGCGGTGCTCGTCGAGGAAGCGCGAGTTCACCTCCATGACGTTGTACGTACCCTCGACGCCGAGGTCGGAGGGCAGGAACTCGCTGAACGGGAGGTCCTGCGCCTTGAGGGTCTGCGGCTGGTTGGAGGCGTAGCCGACGATCGCGTCGACCTGCTCGCGCACCACGACGGTCGGGTCGTAGTTGGTCATCTTCACCATCTCGACCTTCGAGACGTCGACCCCGGCCTCGTCGAGCATGGCCGAGGCGATGGGAGTGAGGTTGATGAAGTACCCCAGCGAGCCGCCTTCGAGGTCGGTGAGGTCGTCGAGCTTCTCGTTGCCGAAGATCGAGAACGGCGGGGTCGTGCCGTAGGTGGCGACGGCGGTGAGGTTCTTGCTGTTCGCCGCGGCGAGCATCACGTCGGAGGCGGAGCCGAGAGCGGTGAACTGCGCCTGCCCCGAGGCGACGAGCTGCTGCCCGTTCGCGCCGGAGGCGTTGATCTCCACGTCGAGGCAGAGGTCGTCGAAGTAGCCCAGCTCCTTCGCCAGGAACACGTCGAGCTGCCCGGCGCTGGCGGAGTAGCCGTAGCCGGAGATGTAGGTGATGGTGCCGGCATCCTGGTTGCGCTGGCAGGCGTCGCTGCCGCCCGCGCTCGTGGGGGCGGTATCGCCGCCGGGCGCCGGCGAGGAGCATGCTCCGAGCGTCAGCGTGGCGGCGAGAACGCACGTCAGGGTGGCAGTGGTGCGGAATCGGGTTTCCGCAGAGGAAGTAGCCATGAGGGTCCCTTCTCGGCCGTTCGTCATTGATGGCTCGATGAAAGTAACATAGTCAATCTTGACTAAGCAAGATCAGACTAAGTTCGGCTGCACGATCCAGCGACGGACGCACGACTCACCCGCCCACGGGGTCGTGCACGCGCAACACCGTCGTGCAGGCGAGGCACGGACGGGAGGGTTCGCGGAGGGGGCCGGGGGTGGGGCCGGGGCCGGTCCGGGTGGGGTCGGGGTCAGGCGGGGGTCGAGCGGAGCGGCCAGGCGGGCCACCAGCCGTCGTCGAGCCCGCGCAGCAGGGCGGTCGCGCGCTCCCGATCCTCCGCGGGCACCTCCGGGGCGGGGCCTGAGCTGGTCTCCCGCCGTTCGCCGTCCGGCGACCGGATCTCCGTGTACAGCCATGCACGGCGACCGACGGGGTACTTCTCCCGGAAGCCACCGGCGGCGATCGACAGCACGATCCGCTCCAGCTCGTCCGCCGCGGTCTCGGCGGTCTCGTCGCACGCATCGCAGATGCACGACGGCACGATCGCGTGGAACAGGGCGCCGGCGTCGACGCAGACGGAGGGAACGGCCGGCGTGATCGCGATCTGCGCACCGCGCGCCGGTGCGAGCACGATGCGCTCCGTCGCGCCCTCCTCCGCCTCTCGCCGCACCTCGACCGTGTACTCGCGACGGAGGTGCTCGACGAGCGCGTCGACCACGAGGGACAGCGGTGCGAAGCGCTCCGGGTGGGACTCGCGGGAGTACGACTCCTCCGGCGCGTCGCCGTCGGGCCAGCGGTGCCCGTAGCGAATGACGTCGCCGCTCTCGTCATGGAAGTCCAGGAGCGGGAGAACAGGCCGGACGTACGCCCGCGCCGGGACGACGACCGCGGGAGCGGAGTCCTCCGCGGACAGCGCCCTCATCTCCTGGTCATCGAGGTCGTCCTGCTCCCACGACGCGAGCATCTGCAGGAGCGCGTCCCGCTGCTCGGGCTGCTGCACCATCCCCTGCACGAGACCCGCGACCGGGATCGAGAGGGTGTTGGTCCCGATCTCCGGCTCGCCCGTCATCCGCCACGTCGCGGCCGGGTGCACGACCGCGATGACGTTGCCCACGAACCGCGCCGCCGCCGCGGCCAGCCTGTCGCTCTCGAGGACCTCAGGATGACCGGCGACGAAGTCCCACGTCGCCCCAAGATCGACGGCGAGCACTGCGGGGTCGGCCCCCTGGCCCCGCGCGAACTCGGCGAAGGGCCCGAAGCCGTCGACGAACCGGACCGGCCCCGGGGCATCCGCCTGCGGGGGCATCCACAGGATCGCGGCGGCACCCGCCTCGGGCATCGGGCCGAAGGGACCGGGGAAGACGTCGCTGCTCATCGACCGAGCGTACCGAGCCGGATCACCGCGGCGCGTGAACCTCCAGGAACTCGTACACATCGGTGGTGTCCACGCCGGGGAACGCCCCCGTGGGCAGAGTCGCCAGCAGCGTGCGCGGGGTCTTCACGTTGGGCCAGGAGTTCTCGCGCCACCGCTCCTCCAGCTCGGCGGGGGCTCGACGACAGCAGACCTCGACCGAGTGCTTCGACACGCCGCGGTGCGGGGTGTCCCTCCCCACGAACCACCGCGTGTCGTCGAACCGTACCCCCACGCTCACCGAGTGCAGGCCCTCGCTCGACGCCTCCACGCGGGCGGTGCACCAGTAGGTGCCGTTCCCTGTGTCGGTGTACTGGTAGTACGGGTTGAAGCGGTCGTCCTCGTCGAACACCACCCGAGAGGTCCACCGGCGGCAGCACATCTGCCCCTCGATGGCGCCGAGCCGGTCGGTCGGGAAGTTCACGTCGTCGTTCTCGTACGCCTTGGTGATCGTGCCCGACTCGTGCACCTTGAGGAAGTGGACGGGGATGTCGAGGTGCTGCGTCGCGAGGTTCGTGAAGCGGTGCGCCGCCGTCTCGTACGACACCGAGTACGCGTCGCGGAGGTCTTCGATGGAGATCGCGCGCCGCTGCTTGGCGTCCTGCAACGCAGGGACGACGTGCGCCTCCGGGATGAGGAGGGCGCCGGTGAGGTAGTTCGTCTCGACGCGCTGACGCAGGAACTCAGCGTAGCTGCGCGGCTCGGCGTGCCCCAGGATGCGACTCGACAGCGCCTGCAGCACCGCGGTGCGGGCATCGCCCTTCGCCGGCACACTGCTCGACAGATACAGCCGACCGTTCGCGAGGTCGGCGACGCTGCGGGTGGTCTGCGGCAGGTCGGCGGCGTAGTGCAGGGAGAAGCCGAGGTACGCCGCGATCTCGGAGGCGGTGCGCTGGGTGAGCGGCCCGCCGGGATGACCGACGGCCGCGAGGATCTCCGCCGCCTTCGCCTCGAGGTCGGCGAAGTGGTTGTCCTGTCGCCGCATCAGGTGCCGGAGCTCCACGTTGGCGCGCCGGGCCTCCTCCGGGGTCGCCGCGCGCTCGTCCTTCAGGCGGTCGATCTCACCGTGCAGGGCGAGCAGCGCCTTCAGCGCCTCCGTCGGCACGCTCTTGGCGATGCGGAACGGCGCGATGCCCAGCGCTTGGAACGTCTGCCCCTTCATCGCCCGCTCCAGGGCGATCTCGATCGCGCTGCGCTCGTCGAGTGGTTCCCCGGAAAGGAGCGCGTCGATGGTCACCCCGAGCGCACGGGCGATGGCCTGGAGCTGGGTGAGCTTGGGCTCGCGCTTGCCGGTCTCGATCATCGACATCTGGCTCGGCGCGCGATCGACCGCGGCGGCGAGCTCCTCGAGCGTCAGGCCCCGTGCTGTGCGCAGCTGGCGGATGCGTCGGCCGACGGTGAGGGCGTCGGTGCCTTCCGCGGTGTCGTCCATCTCGGCTCCTCTCGGCCCACCGTCCGCGTCGATGCGGGATGGGAAAAGCTCCGCGCGAGGCCGTGCCGGGGTTCTTTCTGATCCCGCCGGGCCGGGCGAGCGGTGCGTGAGGGCTGAGTCTGTCACGAAAACAGAAATTCGTGCAAACTTCTCCTCGATTCGGCACAGGAGAGCGAGAGAACTTCACACAGAGTGGAGGCACGCCATCGGCACCGACGCCGATTCCCATCCGAGGAGACACCATGACGAACACCGCAGCGACCCCCACCCCGCGCCCCGCCGGCCTGCGCGCCGGCGACCAGGTTCAGACGGCCGCGGAGCTCCAGGAGATCTGGGACACCGATCCCCGCTGGGACGGCGTCGAGCGCACGTACTCCGCTGAGGACGTCATCCGCATCCGCGGTTCGGTCCGCGAGGACGCCACCCTCGCCCACCGCGGTGCGGAGAACCTCTGGAACCTCCTGCACACGGAGGACTACGTCCGCGCACTCGGCGCCTACACCGGCGGCCAGGCCGTGCAGCAGGTACGCGCGGGATTGAAGGCCATCTACCTCTCCGGCTGGCAGGTCGCCGCCGACGGCAACCTCGCCGGACAGACCTACCCCGACCAGTCGCTCTACCCGGCGAACTCGGTCCCGGCGGTCGTGCGTCGCATCAACAACGCCCTGCTGCGACAGGACCAGCTCGAGCACGCCGAGGGCGAGACCACGCAGGACTGGCTCGCGCCCATCGTCGCCGATGCCGAGGCGGGCTTCGGCGGCCCGCTCAATGCCTACGAGCTCGCGCAGTCCCTCATCCAGTCCGGTGCCGCGGGCATCCACTGGGAGGACCAGCTCGCGAGCGAGAAGAAGTGCGGCCACCTCGGCGGCAAGGTGCTCGTGCCCACGCAGCAGCACATCCGCACGCTCAACGCGGCCCGCCTCGCAGCAGACGTCGCCGGCGTGCCGACCGTCATCATCGCCCGCACCGACGCCCTCGCCGCCGACCTGCTCACGAGCGACGTCGACGAGCGCGACCGGGAGTTCACCACCGGCGAGCGCACCTCGGAGGGCTTCTACCGGATCCGTCCGGGCATCGAGTCGGTCATCAGCCGCGGCCTCGCGTTCGCCCCCTACGCCGACCTGCTCTGGGTCGAGACCGGGGAGCCGGACATCGCGTTGGCACGGGAGTTCGCCGCGGCGATCCACGCACAGTTCCCCGGTAAGCTCCTGGCCTACAACTGCTCGCCGAGCTTCAACTGGAAGCGCCACCTGTCGGACGCCGAGATCGCGACGTTCCAGCAGGAGCTGGCAGACCTGGGCTACAAGTTCCAGTTCATCACCCTGGCCGGGTTCCACGCCCTGAACCACTCCATGTTCGACCTCGCCCGCGGCTACGCCGAGCGCGCCATGAGCGCCTACGTCGAGCTGCAGGAGGCCGAGTTCGCCGCCGAGGCCGACGGCTACACCGCCACCAAGCACCAGCGCGAGGCGGGCACCGGCTACTTCGACGTCATCTCCACCGCGCTCAACCCCGACAGCGCGACGCTCGCCCTGGCCGGTTCCACCGAGACCGCCCAGTTCCACTGACCCAGTACATCTCCCCCACTTCCCCCGAGACCCCCGGTTCTCGTCGAGACCCCGCCCCGCACACGCCGGGAGCCCGGGGTTTCGACGACAACCCGGGGGGTCGGCATCAGGCAAAGGACACCATCATGACCACCGCACCGATTCAGACGACCCGGCAGGGGCCCGCGATCGAGATCACCGGGCCCATGCGCGACCGCTACGACGAGATCCTCACCCCGGAGGCGATCGCCTTCCTCACCGAGCTCCACCACCGGTTCGCGTCCCGCCGCCATGACCGGCTGGCCGACCGGATGCGTCGCCGCTTCGAGATCGGCAACGGGCACGACCCGCAGTTCCGCGAGGACACCGCGCACATCCGTCAGGACACCACCTGGCGCGTCGCCGGCGCCGGCCCCGGGCTCGAGGACCGCCGCGTCGAGATCACCGGCCCCACCGACCCGAAGATGACGATCAACGCCCTGAATTCCGGGGCTCGCGTCTGGCTCGCCGACCAGGAGGACGCCACGAGCCCGACCTGGAAGAACGTCATCGAGGGGCAGCTGTCCCTCCGCGACGCGATCCGCGGCGAGCTCTCCTTCACCTCCCCGGAGGGCAAGGAGTACCGCGTCACGGCCGAGCGCACCCCGACGATCGTGATGCGTCCGCGCGGGTGGCATCTGCCGGAGAAGCACCTCGCCTTCATCGACCGCTCCGGCCGCCGCACCTCGGCGTCCGGCTCCCTGGTCGACTTCGGTCTCTACTTCCTGCACAACGCGCAGGCGCTGATCGAGGGCGGACGCGGACCGTACTTCTACATCGCGAAGCTGGAGTCGAGCGAAGAGGCGAAGCTGTGGGACGACGTCTTCTCGTTCAGCGAGGAGTACATCGGCATCCCGCACGGCACCATCCGCGCGACTGTGCTGATCGAGACGCTCCCGGCCGCGTTCGAGATGGACGAGATCCTGTACGAGCTGCGCGACCACTGCGCGGGCCTCAACGCCGGGCGCTGGGACTACATCTTCTCCATCATCAAGAACTACCGCGGCCGCGGCGCCCGCTTCGTGCTCCCCGACCGCAGCGAGGTCACGATGACGGTGCCGTTCATGCGGGCCTACACCGAGCTGCTCGTGCAGACGTGCCACAAGCGCGGTGCCTTCGCCATCGGCGGCATGAGCGCGTTCATCCCGAACCGCCGCGACCCCGAGGTGACGGCGCGCGCGGTCGAGAAGGTGTCGGCCGACAAGAAGCGCGAGGCCGGCGACGGCTTCGACGGCACCTGGGTCGCCCATCCGGACCTGATCCCCACGGCCCAGGCCGAGTTCGACGCCGTGCTCGGAGACCGCCCGAACCAGATCGACCGCCAGCGCGACGACGTGCACGTGGAGGCGCGCGACCTGCTCGACCTGCACATCGGCCGGCCGATCACGGCGCAGGGCGTGCGGGACAACGTCTCGGTGGCCATCCGCTACCTGGAGGCCTGGCTGCGTGGGCTCGGCGCCGTGGCGATCGACAACCTCATGGAGGATGCCGCGACCGCGGAGATCAGCCGCTCGCAGGTGTGGCAGTGGATCCACCAGGACCGCACCACGCAGGACGGCACCCCCATCACGGTCGAGTACGTCGAAGGGCTGATCGCCGAGGTGCTGGACGAGGTCGAGCGACGCGAGGGCGACCGCTTCGACGACGCCGCCGAGATCTTCCGCGAGGTCGCCCTCCGCGAGGAGTTCCCGACCTTCCTCACCCTGGGCGCCTACAGCCGGTTCCTGGTCGACGAGGACTGACGACGCCGGGATGCCGCGGGCCGCGAGGTCCGCGGCATCCTCACGTCCCACCCGGCCCGCACGCTCCCTGCCGGGCGTAGCCTGGAGCCATGAGCGCCGTATGGGACAGCATCGCCGAGGAGTTCCTGCACCTGTACCCGCGGGGGCGACGGCTGGTCGCGGTCGCCGGGGCCGACGCCGAGCGTTCGCGCGTGGCCGCGGATGGCCTGGCCGCCGCTCTCACCGCTGCCGGCCAGGCCGTCGAGCGCGCACACACCGCAGACGGGGAGGAAGCAGCCCTCCGCGCCGACGTCGTGGGGCCGTTCCGCGCCACCGACAGCGATGCCGTGCTCCTCGTGTCCGGGCCGGGCGCGATCGTGTCGCCGAGCGCACGCGGGATGTGGAACTACGTCCTCTGGCAGCTCGCCGGAGACGAGCCTCCGCACACCGCGGCGAACGCCCTGGTCGACGTGACCGATCCGGCCCATCCCACCCGGCGTTTCGCCGACTACTGCGCAGTCCCCTCCTCGTTCGAGACCTGAGTCGCCGCGCGCCGACTCAGTGGAACGACGCGGCAACCGAGTTGCGGTGGTAGTCGAACACGATGCTCGTACGGGTCGATGCCACGCTGCTCTGCGCGGACAGGTGCTCGAGCACGAACTCGCGCATCTCCGAAGAATCGGCGACCGCGATGTGCAGGAGGAAGTCGTCGTCTCCGCCGAGGAAGAACACCTGGATCACCTGCGGCAGCGCGCGCACGCGATCTGCGAACTCGACGATGCTCTCCCGGCGCGCGGCCGGGCGAAGACTGACGCCGATGATCGCCTGCAGTCCGGCGCCGAGCTCGCGTTCGTCGACGCTCGCATGGAATCCGGTGATGACCCCGCGCTCGATCAGCCCGCGCAGGCGTGCGTGCGCGGTCGACGGGGCGACTCCCAGTCGTCCGGCCAGCTCGGCGTTCGTCATCCTCCCGTCGACGGTGAGGAGCTGCACGATCCGCGCGTCGGTGGGGTCGAGAGCAGGCGCCCGAACACTGTTCGGCTCGGGCGACGTGGAGGCGGTGGTCATACGAAGCATTATTCAGGATTCGATCCTTCTCCGAAGAGTATTCATCGAATCTGTCGATGTCTCGACGTTTCTGCGATCCTTGTCTGCACCCTGCGCCCCCGAGACCTGGAGGATCCATGAAGATCGGCATCCCGACCGAAGTCAAGAACAACGAGAACCGCGTCGCCCTCACCCCGGCCGGAGCCGATCGGCTCGTGCGGGAAGGCCACCGGGTGCTCGTGCAGTCGGGAGCCGGCGTCGGGTCGAGCATCGATGACGACGCGTACCGCGCGGCCGGGGCGGAGATCGTCGCGACCGCCGCCGACGCGTGGGGCGAGGCCGACCTTCTCATCAAGGTCAAGGAGCCCGTGGCCGAGGAGTACGGCTTCCTCCGCCCCGACCTCACGCTCTTCACCTACCTCCACCTCGCAGCCGACCGCCCGCTGACCGAGGCGCTCGTCGCGGCCGGCACGACCGCCGTCGCCTACGAGACCGTGCAGCTGCCGGATCGCACGCTGCCACTGCTCGTGCCGATGAGCGAGATCGCCGGCCGCCTCTCCGTCGTCATGGGGTCCCACTCGCTGCTGCGTTCGCAGGGCGGCCGCGGCATGCTGCTGGGCGGCATCGCCGGCACCCCGCGGGCCAAGACCGTGGTGATCGGCGGCGGCGTCGCGGGCGAGCACGCCGCCGCGAACGCGCTCGGACTCGGGTCGAAGGTCACCGTCGTCGACGTGGCGCTCCCCCGCCTGCGCGACCTCGAGCACCGCTACGGCGGCGCCCTGGAGACGCGCGCGTCGAGCCGGTACGACATCGCTGAGGAGCTGACGACGGCGGACCTCGTGATCGGCTCGGTCCTCATCCCCGGCGCCGCGGCCCCCAAGCTGGTGACCGACGACATGGTCGCGGCCATGAAGCCGGGGTCCGTGCTCGTCGACATCGCGATCGACCAGGGCGGCTGCTTCGAGGGCTCCCGTCCGACGACCCACGACGACCCGACCTTCGCCGTGCACGACTCGATCTACTACTGCGTCGCGAACATGCCGGGGGCCGTGCCGACGACCGCGACCCGGGCCCTGACGAACGCCACGCTCCCCTACGTCTCGGCGATCGCGGCCAAGGGCTGGGAGCGGGCGGCCTCCGACGACGCTGCCCTCGCGAAGGGCCTCAACGTGCAGGGGGGACGCATCACGCTGGACGCCGTCGCCCGTGCGCACGGCCTCACGACCGACTGACCTGTCGAACCCGAAAGAACCTCGGATCTTGGCGGCATCCCACACCTCACCCGTCGTATCGACGCGAGTACGCTCGTAACCGTGACCGAACGCGCTCCTCTCTCCCGCAAGCTGTCCGCCATCGCCGAGTCCGCGACCCTCAAGGTCGACGCCAAGGCCAAGGCCCTCAAGGCCGAGGGCAAGCCCGTCATCTCGTATGCCGCGGGCGAGCCCGACTTCGCCACGCCGCAGTTCATCGTGGATGCGGCGGCCGAGGCACTGGCCGACCCCGCGAGCTACCGGTACACCCCCGCTCCCGGGCTGCCGGCGCTTCGTGAGGCGATCGCCGCCAAGACGCTCCGCGACTCCGGACTCGAGGTCTCCCCCGGCCAGATCATCGTCACCAACGGCGGGAAGCAGTCGGTGTACCAGGCGTTCCAGGCGGTCGTGAACCCCGGCGACGAGGTGCTGCTGCCGGCCCCGTACTGGACGACCTACCCGGAGGCGATCCGTCTCGCCGACGGCACCCCCGTCGAGGTCTTCGCCGGCGCCGACCAGGAGTACAAGGTGACGGTCGAGCAGCTCGAGGCGGCGCGCACCGACCGCACGACCGTCCTCGTCTTCGTGTCGCCGTCGAACCCCACCGGCTCCGTGTACACCGCCGAGGAGACGAAGGCCATCGGCGAGTGGGCGGTGGAGCACGGCATCTGGATCATCAGCGACGAGATCTATCAGAACCTCACCTACGAGGGCGTCAAGGCGACCTCGATCGTCGAGGCAGTCCCGGAGGCCGCGAACCAGACGATCCTCGTCAACGGGGTCGCGAAGACCTACGCGATGACCGGCTGGCGCGTGGGCTGGATGGTGGGTCCGGCCGACGCCATCAAGATCGCCGGCAACCTGCAGTCGCACCTCACCAGCAACGTGAACAACGTCGCGCAGAAGGCGGCGATCGCGGCGCTCAACGGCCCGCAGGACGAGGCCGAGCAGATGCGCGAGGCCTTCGACCGCCGCCGTCAGCTCATCGTCTCGGAGCTGTCGAAGATCGACGGCCTCGTGGTCCCGAACCCGCTGGGCGCGTTCTACGTGTACCCCGACGTGCAGGGCCTGCTCGGTCGCACCTGGGGTGGCGTGACCCCGACCACCTCGCTGGAGCTCGCCGACCTCATCCTCGACCAGGCCGAGGTCGCCGTGGTCCCCGGCGAGGCCTTCGGTCCGTCGGGCTACATCCGCATGTCCTACGCGCTCGGCGACGACCAGCTCCTGGAGGGCGTGCAGCGCCTGCAGCGCCTGTTCTCCTCGTCTTCCTGACCTCGAGACCCCGCTTTACCGCCGAGACCCCCTCGTACCTGCGCAGGTACGAGGGGGTCTCGGCGTGAATCCGGGGTCTCGGCGTGGGAGGTGGGCGGGTCAGTCCTCGGGGTGGAAGCCGATCAGCCAACGGATGCCGTAGCGGTCCACCAGGGTGCCGTCGAAGTCTCCCCACGGGCGCTGCTGGAGAGGATCGATGACGCGGCCACCGGCGGAAAGCTCGTCGTACCACCGGGTCAGCGTTCCGGGGTCGGCGGTGCCGAGGAGCGAGAGGAACATCCCGCTCATCTGCACCGCGTCGTCATCGGCTCCCGCGTCGGCCCCGGCGAGCTCGACCGGGCCGCTGAGCTGTCCGTGCGCGACCGCGTCCCCCGGGCCGTCGTGACGACCGGCGCTCGCATAGTCCATCAGCTGGAGCTCGCCGCCGAAGACGTCGCGGTAGTGGCCGAGCGCTTCTGCGGCGTTGCCGGGGAACAGCAGGTACGGGATCAGTCCGCTCATCCCGCGAGCGTAGTCCGCCGTGGCCCCGGCGGCCACCCGACGGGAACGACGAACGGCCGCCGCCCGGAGGCGACGGCCGCTCGTGCGAGCGCGGTCAGGAGACGGGGATCACCGCGTAGAGGATCCAGGTCAGCGCGAAGCCGGCCACACCGAGCACCGTCGTGAGCGGCGTCCACGTGCGCAGACCGTCCTTCACCGACAGGCCGAGGTACCGCGTGACCACCCAGAATCCGGAGTCGTTCACGTGGCTGAGACCGAGGCCTCCGTAGCCGATCGCGACCGCGAGCAGCGCGGTGTGCACGGTGTCGAGTCCCATCGCGGAGACCGACGGCAGCAGGAGTCCTGCGGTCGTGGCGATCGCGACGGTGGCGGACCCCTGGGCGGCACGCATGATGAGCGAGATGAGGAAGGCCGCGAGCAGCAGGGGCATCCCGCTGGACGCGAGCACGTCGGCGACCGCTCCACCGATCCCGGTCTCGGTCAGGACCCGGCCGAAGGCGCCACCGGCACCGGTAACGAGGATGATGACGGCGGCGGCCGGCAGCGCCGACTCCATGACCTCGCCGAGGTGCGCGGCCGACCAGCCGCGGCGCACGCCGAGCAGGTACATCGCGGCGGCGATCGCGACCATGAGAGCGAAGATCGGCTGCCCGACCATGCTGAGGAACCCGTTCCAGAACGTGCCCGCCTCGAACAGCGGCGCGACCGCGGTGCCGAGCATGATGAGCACGAGCGGCAGGAGGATGAGCCCGAGGACCGTTCCCGCACCCGGCGCCTTCTCGCCCGCACCGAGCCCGCCGGTGAGCGTCGACTTCTCCGTGCCGAAGTTGTCGTACATCTCCTTCGTGGCCGCGAGCATCGCGAACTCGCGGGTGTTGATCCACTTCGCCACGAGGTAGGACAGCACACCGAGCGGCACGGAGATCGCGAGGGAGAAGATCGTGACCCAGCCGATGTCGGCGCCGAGGATCGCGGAACCGCCGACGATGCCCGGATGCGGCGGCACCGCGACGTGCACCGCGAGCATGATGCCGGCCACGGGGAGGCCGAACTTGATCGGGTTGAGACCGGCCGCCTTCGAGAAGGCGAACACGATGGGGATGAGGATGATGAACCCCGCGTCGAAGAACACCGGGATCGCGAGGACGCCGGCGGCGATGACGAGCGCGATGCCGACGCGCTTCGGGCCCAGCCAGCCGGTGAAACGGCCGGCGAGCGCATCGGCGCCGCCGGACAGCTCGATGATCTTGCCGAGCATCGACCCGAGCGCGACGAGCACGGCCACCGAGCCCAGCGTGCCGCCGACACCGGCGATGATCGCCTGGATGACGCCGAGCTGCTCGGGGGTGTCGCCGTCGGCGGGGATCGTGGTCAGCGGCAGGCCCGCCGCGATGCCGACGATGATCGACACGAGGATGAGGGCGTAGAACGCCTGCATCTTGAACCGGATGATGAGCAGGAGCAGCAGGCCGAGGCCCGCCAGGCCGATCAGGATGAGGATCGGAAGAGGAAGCATCTCTGGATCTCTTCTTTCAGTGAGGGCGCGACGTCGCGCTCAGGACAGTCGTTCGGGTGCGACGACGCGGATGACGGCGGAGTCGTCCAGGGCGCCGAGGCCCTGCGCTTCGCCGAGGAGGAACAGCTGCTCGGCCGCGGCGGCGACCGGCGTGGACAGGTGCGCACGGCGGGCGGCGTCGCCGACGATGCCGAGGTCCTTGACGAAGATGTCGAGGCGGCTGAGCACCTCGGCGCCGTCCTCGTCGTAGGCCTGCAGGGCGCGCGGACCGCGGTTGCCGAGCATGAAGGAGTTCGCAGCACCGGCCGTCAGCGCGTCCAGCGTGCGGGCGCGGTCCAGCCCGAGGGCGTCGGCGAGCGCGAGCGCTTCCGCGGCCGCGGCGATGTGCACGCCGCAGAGGAGCTGGTTGACGGTCTTCAGCGCCTGGCCGTCGCCGGGCTTGTCGCCGACGATGGACAGCGTGGAGGCGAGCTGGTCCAGCACGGGGCGTGCCGTCTCCAGAGCGGTCGGGGTAGCGCCGACGACGATGAGGAGGTCGCCCTCCCCCGCACGGACCGGTCCGCCGGAGAGCGGGGCGTCGACGAGCTGCGCACCGTGCGCGGCGAGCTGTGCGGCGATCGCGTCGATGCCGTCCGTGCCCACCGTGCTGGTGAGGATCACGACGGCGCCGTCGGCGAGGTGTGGGGCGAGCCCGTCCTCGCCGAAGAGCAGCGCCTCGAGCTGCGCGCCGGTGCGGACGGCGACCAGCACCGCATCCGCACCGTCCACGGCGTCCGCCGCCGAGGGGGCCGGCGTGACCCCGGCTTCCGCGGCGAGGGCGACGCGCTCGGCGGCGATGTCGAAGCCGCGCACCGCGAAGCGCTCGGCGAGGCGGGTGGCCATCGGCAGCCCCATGGCGCCGAGTCCGATGACAGCGACGGTGGATGTCATGAGTGTCCTTCCGGGTTGTTTCCATCGTCGCCTGCGAGCGTGGCGACGACCGTGACGAGGGAGTCCGCGTCGCCGACGTTGCCGGCGAACACGACGTACGGGATGCCGACCGCGGGGCCGGTCTCCGGCTGCCATAGCGAGACGAGGCCGGGCAGCATGGGGCCGAGCACGGTGGCCCGGCGGATCTCGAGGGCCTCGCTCGCGACATCGCTGGAGGTGATGCCGCCCTTCGCGATGACGAAGCGGGGCGGAGCGATGGCGAGCACCCGGCGCACGAGCTCGACCACGCCGCTGGAGATGCGGCGGGCGATCGCGAGGCTCTCGTCGCCGTCTGCCCCGGTGACGAGTTCGCGTGTGGTGTGCACGATCACGGTCCCCGTGGCGAGTGCCTCGGCCACGGCGTGGGCCTGCGCCTCGAGATGAGCCTCGCGCTCGGAGCCGATGAGGGCGCGCACGTCGAGCTCGATCGTGCGGGTGTTCGGCCGCGCCGCCGTGAGAGCTTCGAGCTGGGCGGTGGTGAGCGGCACATGGCTTCCCACGACCACGAGACCGCCACGGTCATGCGCGAAGGGGATGTCCTCTGCGCGGACCGGCTCGGCGATCTCCTGTCCGATGTGCGCACGCACGTAGGGCGGGCCGACGCGGAGGAGCACGTCGCGGTCCCGCAGGCGGTGCAGCGCGAGCGCGACGACGCGCATGTCCGATTCCTCGACCACGTCGACCGCGACGACCGTGCCGTCGGTCAGCGCGTCGAGGAAGCCGGCCACCGCGTCCACTCCGGCGCGGATGGTGCGGATGTCGAGACCCGCGACCGCGGATGCCGGGATGCGTCCGCCCGTCTTCTCGGCGACCCACTCGCGCAGGTCGGAAGAGGCGTAGCCGAAGGTCGCGTCCGCCGCGAAGGGTGTCTCGCCGACCGGGGTGGCCTCGCCGTCGGTGACCCAGTAGTGCACGGAGTCGACCGTGATGCGGCCGGCGTCGGGGAAGGCGGGCACGAGCAGGGTCAGCGCGGGGGCGTGGCCGGTACGGGATCCGATCTCCGCGGCGAGGACGTCGGTCTCGAGCGGGAAGTGGCCGCGCAGCGTCGAGTCACCCCGGGAGACGAACGTGACGCGCCGCCCCTGCGCCTCCGCGGCGGCGAGGGCCACGTCGACGATCTCGCGGTTGCGGGCGGCGGCGCCGTCCTCGTCGAGGGACCGGGTGTTCGTGAGCACATACACGGCGGCGGCGCCCGTCGCGAGGGCCTCGTCCAGATCGGCGCGCTCCCATCGAGTGAGGACGGGGAGGTTCGCGACCGACTGCGTGCCGGTCGGGTCGTCGTCGAGGACGAGGAGCACGTCGGTGGGGTCGACCTCGGTGCGGACATCGGCCGCGGTGACGGCGACGGGTGCGGGCAGGGGGGCCAGCAGGTCGTCGATGTGCACACGAACTCCTTCGTTCCGGAGAGGGTCCGTGGTGGGGGCCACGGACCGGGGATCTGCATCGTTATCCGATATCAGATAACGACGAGCGTACCCCACGATCACGCCGGCTCCAAACCGATGGGAGCCGTGCGGTCAGCGACCGTGGACGTAGTGCAGCAGGTCGTCGCGGGTCTGGCGCATGTGGCTGCGCATGGCCTGGCGGGCGGCCGCGCCGGACCCGGTCCGCATCGCCTCCAGCACCGCCGCGTGCTCGCTCAGCGCGTGCTCGCGGATGTCCGGGATGGCGCTGGTCTCGCTGCGGGTCGCCTGCAGCATCGTCGTCAGCGGGCGCATCGAGGCGACGAGGATGCGGTTCTCCGCCGCGCGGATGATCACGTCGTGGAAGGCGAGGTCCGCAGCCACGAAGGCGTCCACGTCGGCCCGCTCGTGCGCCGCCTGCATCTCCGCGAGGAGCGCGGCCATCTCGGCGAGGTGCTCCTCGGTGCGTCGCCCCGCCGCGAACTCGGCCGCCCCGGTCTCGAACATCATGCGCATCTCGAGCATCTCCAGCGAGGAGCGCTCCCGGGCACCCGCGCTCTGGGCGTGCCGCACGACCGCATCGAGGCCTGTCCACTCGTCGGTCGGCGCGATGCGGTGTCGCGTGCCCGGCACCGCGACGATCACGCCCTGCGCCTGCAGGAGGCGGACGCCCTCGCGCATCGTGAGACGGGAGACCCCGAACTGCTCCGCCAGCTCCCCCTCGGGAGGCAGCGGCTGGCCGGCCTCGAGCCGACCCGCGATGATGGCGTCGAGCAGTCCGTCCACGACGGCCTGCGTCCGCGACACCCGCTCGACCTTCGTCACAGGTCGACGCCCACCAGCACGGGTTCCGGCTGCAGCACCAGACCGAACTCGGCATGCACGCGGTTCTGGATGAAGCGGGCGAGCTCGGCGACCTCGGCCGCCGTGGCGCCACCCCGGTTGGTCAAGGCCAGGGCGTGCTTGGTCGAGACGGACGCCCGCGAGCGGGGCAGCTTGAACCCCTTGCGGATGCCGGCCTGCTCGATGAGCCAGGCGGCGCTCACCTTCACGTCCGGGGCCTCGGTCTTCGTCGGCGGCACGTGTCCGTCGTAGGAGGCGAGGGGGATGACGGTCACGGCGTCGAGGTCGGGGGCGACCGGCCAGCGCGGGCACTCCGGCGGGAGGGACCGGGCCTGGGCGGCCGTGACGATCGCGTTCTGGAAGAAGGAGCCGACGCCGTGTGTGTCCGGATCGTCCGCGTCGAGCAGCATGCCCTTCGATGCGCGCGTGGCGAGGATGCGCTCTCGGACCCACGTCAGCGGCACCGGGGTGTCGTCGGTCAGACCGAGAGCGCGTCGCAGCTGCTCCCCGCGGACCACGCGTTCGCGGGCGACCAGGAGATCGACCGTGACGGACAGGATCACGGCCCGGCGCTGCGGCTCGCTCCCGTGATGGTGCTTGAGCACCGAGGTGCGGAATCCGAGCCCGAGTTCCGTCGCCGGAACGGTGGAGATCTCGGCCGAGTCCTCGTCCATCAGCTCGACCTCGACGAGGGTCTCCTGGATCTCCTGCCCGTAGGCGCCGATGTTCTGCACGGGCGCGGCACCTACCGTGCCGGGGATGCCGCTCATGGCTTCGAGCCCGGCGTAGCCCCGCTCGACCGCGTACGAGACCAGGTCGTCCCAGCCGTGTCCGGCCTGCACGCGCAGGCGGATGCGGCCGGCGTGCGGGGACGGGAGCTCTTCGATGCCGCTCGTGCGGATGCGGATGACGGTGCCCTCGAACGGCTCGTCACCCACGAAGAGGTTCGAGCCGCCTCCGAGCACCAGCCAGGGGTCGCCCTCCGCCCAGGTCTCCCGGAGGACCGTGACGAGCTCCGGGGTCGTCGCCGCCTCGCGCATGTGCGCGGGGGCGGCGCCGGTGCGGAGCGTCGTGAGCTCGGCCAGACGGATCGGCTCGACGTCGCTCATCGGACGGCGACGCGCAGCTGCGCCTTGACGAGCACGGTGGTGTCGCCCGCCGTGACCTTCAGGTCGATGCGTGCGGACTCCTCGTCCACCGCGCCGATCGTCGCGACGACGTGCACGTCGGCGCCGGTCTCGGGGTCGACCACCACGGGCTTGGTGAAGCGCACGCCGTAATCGAGGATCCGGGTCTGCGGGTCGAGCGCGGCCACGACCACCGAGGAGGCGATGCCCATGGTCAGCATGCCGTGCGCGAGCACGCCGGGCAGGCCCACCGAAGCGGCGACGTCATCGCGGTAGTGGATCGGGTTGAAGTCTCCGGAGGCGCCGGCGTAACGGACGAGCGACTCCCTCGTCAGATGCACGGTGCGCTCGGCCAGCACGTCTCCCACGGTGAACGCGCTCATGCGGCCTCCTCCTCGGCGCCGACGAGCAGCACGCTGGTGGCGGTGACGACGTGCGCGCCCCCGTCGTCGGTGATCTCGGCCTCGCTCGTGATCATCGCGTTGCCGCCCATCATGCGGATGCCGGTGACGCGTAGCTGCGCCGTCAGCTCATCGCCCGCGACGATCGGCCTGGTGTAGCGGAACCGCTGCTCGGCGTGGATGGTCCGCGCCAGGACGATGCCGGAATCCGGCTCGGCCAGCAGCTGCTGCAGCGTGAGGTCCTGCAGGACCATCGCGAAGGTCGGCGGCGCGACGACGTCGGCGAAGCCCGCCGCACGGGCCGCCTCGACGTCAGTGTGCTGGGGGGCGTCGGCGAAGACGGCGCGCGCGAACTCGCGCACCTTCTCCCGTCCGACGAGGTAGGGGGCGGTCGGCGGGAACTCCCGGCCGACGAGTTCTTGGTTCACTGCCACCCGTTGATCCTACCGAGGCACGCCGACAGTCCGGTTCGGGCGAGCCGGAGGAAAAGTGTGTCAGCCGCGCCGACGCCCGCGGATGGCCTTGAGGGCCATCTGCACCGCGATCACGACGAGATACGCGGCGAAGAGGAGGTTGCCGACGGTCGGGTCGACGATGGTCGCCAGCCAGGCACCGAGGGCCGTCGTGGTGCACGCCGAGACGCCGATGAGCGACGCCGCGAGGAGATCGACGTTGCGGTTGCGGAAGTTGCCGACCGTGCCGGAGAGAGCGGTCGGGATCATCATGAGCAGCGAGGTGCCCTTGGCGACGAGGTCGCTCGTGCCGAACGCGAGCATGAGCACCGGGACGACGATGACACCGCCGCCCACACCGATGAGCCCGGCCAGGACGCCGGTTCCGATTCCCACGGCCACCAGGGCGATCCCGGTGAGCCAGGTGAGCTCGAAGACGGCGTCGCGCGAGGGGATGACGAGGAAGAGGCTCACGATCACGACGACGAGGAAGCCGACGAAGCCCCAACGGAGGGCGGTCTGCGAGATCCGCGGGAGCAGGCGGGTGCCGATCTGCGCCCCGACCACGGCCCCGGCCGCGAGGATCAGCGCCGGGATCCAGGCGACGGCGCCCGACGCGGCGTAGGAGATGACCCCGACCGCCGCCGTCGGGACGATCGCCGCCAGCGACGTCCCGGCCGCCAGTCGCTGGTCGAACGCGAGCAGGAGCACCAGCAGCGGGACGATGACCGTGCCGCCGCCGACGCCGAAGAGACCGGAGAGGAGGCCGGCGAGGAGGCCGATGCCGATGAACGTGGCGTAGGCGCGTGGCCCGCGCTTCAGGACCGTCGCATCGCTCACCGGATCAGCTTACTCCCGGCCTCTCCCCTCCTCGAATCGAGCGGGCTCAGACCTCCGAGTCCGCTTTGACGGGCACCGCGATGGACTCCGTGAGCGCCTGCTCGTACCGGCGCTGCCGGCGCCGCAGCCACAGCCCGCCGGCGATGAGCAGCGCGAGGATCACGTAGGCGACTGCGGAGAACGGCTGCGCGATGAGCGTCGTCAGGTCGCCCTGGCTGAGCTGCAGTGCGCGGCGCAGCTGCTCCTCCCCCATCGGCCCGAGGATCATGCCCACCACCAGCGGCGCCACCGGGAACCCGTACCGCCGCAGGAAGTAGCCGAGGACGCCGATGATCAGCAGGATCAGGATGTCGACGACCGCGAAGTTCAGCGCGTACGCCCCGAAGGCGGCGAACAGGAGGATGCCCGCGTACAGATACGGGCGCGGGATCTGCAGGAGCTTCACCCACATGCCCACCAGCGGCAGGTTCAGCACGAGCAGGATCACGTTGCCGATGTAGAGGCTCGCCACCAGTGCCCACACGAGGTCCGCCTGTCCGGTGAAAAGCTGCGGCCCGGGCTGCAGGCCGTACGTCTGGAACGCGGTGAGGATGATCGCGGCTGTCGCCGTCGTCGGAAGTCCCAGCGTCAGCAGCGGCACGAGCACGCCCGCGGCCGCGGCGTTGTTCGCCGACTCCGGGCCCGCGACGCCTTCGATGGCCCCACGGCCGAACTCGTCCTTGCGGCGCGAGAGCTTGCGCTCGGTCGCGTAGGACAGGAAGGTCGCCACGTCCGCCCCGCCGGCCGGGATCGTGCCGATCGGGAAGCCGATGGCGGTGCCGCGGAGCCAGGGCTTCCACGAGCGACGCCAGTCGTCCTTCGTCATCCAGCTGCGCCACCCGCGCGACACCGGGATCACGTCGATCGCGCCGTGCCGCAGCCGGGCCGCGACGTAGAGCGTCTCGCCGACCGCGAAGAGCCCCACCGCCACGAGCACCACGTCGATGCCGTCCGCCAGCGGCAGCAGGCCGAGCGTGTACCGCTGCTGGCCCGAGAGCCAGTCGGTGCCGACCAGGCCGAGGAACAGCCCGACGCCGAGCGACAGCAGGCCGCGCGGTACCGAGGACCCCATCAGCGCACCGACCGTGACGAAGGCCACGACGATGAGAGCCACGTAGTCGGCGGGCCCGAGGTTCACGGCGAATTGCGCGAGCACCGGTGCGAGCAGCGTCAGGCCCACGGTGGCGAGGGTCCCGGCGACGAACGACCCGAGTGCCGCGGTGGCCAGGGCCGCCGCGCCCCGCCCGAGCTTGGCCATCTTGTTGCCCTCGATCGCCGTCACGATCGACGACGACTCCCCCGGGGTGTTCAGCAGGATGCTCGTGGTCGACCCGCCGTACATGCCGCCGTAGTAGATCCCCGCGAACGTGATCAGCGCCGCGGCCGGTTCCAATGTGTAGGTGAGGGGAAGGAGCAGGGCGACGGTCATCGCCGGCCCGATCCCGGGGAGCACGCCCACGGCGGTGCCGATCAGCACGCCGAAGAAGGCGAACACGAGGTACTGGGGCTGCAGCGCGGTCGCGAACCCCTCGAGGAGCAGACTCCAGCTGTCCATCAGAACATCCTTCCCAGCCAGCCGAGCGCCGGTCCCCACGGAAGCGACAGCCCGAGCAGACCGCCGAACACGACCTGGACGACCAGCGCGAGGATGGCGCCGATGAGGAGCGCTATCCACCAGCGGCGGGCGCCGAGCGCCCACGCGACGCCGCCGAACAGCAGCGCCGCCGCCGGGGCCCAGCCGAGCGGCTCGATGAGGAGCAGATGAGCGACCACGAGCGCCACGATCTTCACGAGGGTGAGCCAGTCGGTCGGCAGGCTCTGATCGACGTCCTCCCCCTCCTCCGGCACGCCCCGGTGACCCCGGAGGATGCTCACCACGACGGCGAGGGAGGAGCCGAGCAGCAGGATCGAGACGAACAGCGGGAAGACCGTCGGGCCGACCTGGCCGCCCGCGGGCACGTGGATGGTGAAGACCCCGGCGAGAGCGAACACGCCGAGGGCCACCATGAGGAGGGCGAAGACGAGCTCCCCCCGCGGCAGGGACGCGACGAAACGTGCGGACCGACGGGCGCCGGTCCGCACCTCCTCGACGGGTCCGGAAGACCCGGTCGTCATCTCAGCCGACCAGCCCGATGTTCTGCAGCGTCGTGGTGACCTCGGCGATGTTGCCGTCGAGGAACTCGTCGAACTCCGCGCCGGTGAGGAACGCGTCCGCCCACCCTCGCGTCTCCAGCTCGTCCTTCCACGCGTCGGACGCCTCCAGCTCGGTGACGAGGCGCTCGAGCTCCGAGCGCTCGGCGTCGCTGATCCCGCCCGGGGCGATCACGCCGCGCCAGTTGGTGAGCACGACGTCGTACCCGGAGTCGGTGATCGTGTCGACGTCTGGCAGCTGCGTGACCGGCTCCTCCGACGAGACGGCCAGGGCCTTCATGGTGCCGGCCTCGATGTGCTGCAGGAACTCGCCCACGCCGGAGATGCCCGCCGAGACCTTGCCGCCCAGGATCAGCGACGTGGCCTCGCCGCCGCCCGAGTTGGGCGTGTAGTTCAGCTTCTCGGCGATCTCCGCGCCGTCGAGTCCCGCCTCCTCGAGCAGCAGCCCGGCGAGGATGTGGTCCGCTCCCCCGGCCGAACCGCCCGTGATCGTGACCTCCTGACCCTTGTCCACGACGTCCTCGACGAGGTCCTCCAGGGTGTCGTACTCGGAGTCCGCGGGAACGACCACGACGAGGGGCTCGTCGGTGAGTCGGGCGATCGGGGTCATGTCCTCGATGCGGACGGCGGAGGCGTTGGTCTCCACCGCGCCCACCATCACGAGGCCCATGACCATGAGGGTCGCCGGGTCCTTCTCGTTGGCGAGCTGCGCGAGCCCGACCGTGCCTCCGGCGCCGCCGACGTTGGTGACGGGCGCCGAGCCGACGATGTCCTCCTGGGTGAGCAGCTGCGAGAGGGCGCGGCCGGTCTGGTCCCAGCCGCCGCCCGGGTCGGCGGGGACGACGATGTTGACGTCGGTGATGGCGACCGCTTCGTCGCCGCCGTCGGAGCCGGCCGTTCCGCCGTCGGCGGTCGAGCACGAGGTGAGGACGAGGGCGGTCGCGGCGACTGCCGCGGCGAGGGTCCCGATGCGGGCGTGATTCATGGCGCTCCTCCTTGAGCGTTCGGGTGCAATCCGTCCACTGTCGAGGTGCGGATGCGCCCGCTCAAGCTTCGGAAACCATTGGTCGCGTTCCGTAACTATTGGTCGCGAACAGCATGGTCGCCGGCTCGCGGCCCGTCCACCCACCCGGGAGAATGGATCCGTGGCCTCGAAGATGACGCTCCGTGTGCAGCTGCTCGCGCTGCAGGCGCTGATCGTGTTCCTGGTGACCCTCGGCACCGGCATCGCCGCCGGGGCGTTCCAGGAGAACGCGCTTCGCGAGGCCTACAAGGACCGCATGCAGGCGGTCGCCCAGTCCGTCGCTGCGCTCCCCGTCGTCCTCGATGCGTTCGACGACGAGGATCCGGCCGCCGCCATCCAGCCGGTCGCCGAGGTCATCCGCGAGGCCTCCGACCTCGCGTACGTCGTGGTCGCCAACGACGAGGGTATCCGGTACTCGCATCCGAACATCGACCGCATCGGCGAGCGGGTGTCCACCGACCCGTCGATCCCGCTCGGCGGCGAGATCTTCGTCGGCACGCAGACCGGTACGCTCGGGACCTCGTGGCGGGTGAAGGTGCCCATCCGCGACGAGGACGGCGCCGTCATCGGCACGGCGTCCGTCGGCATCCTGGAGTCCGAGCTGAACGAGGAGTTCACCAGCAACCTCGTCGGACTCATCTCCGCCATGCTCGTCGCGGCGGTCCTCGGCGTCTTCGGGGCCGCGTGGGTGACGTCGTTCATCCGTCGCCGCATCTACCGCCTCGAGCCGCACCAGATCGCGGCCCTGGTCAAGAACCAGGAGACGACCCTGCACGGGCTCAGCGAAGGGGTCGTCACGGTGGACGGCTCCGGTCGGATCACCCTGGTCAACGACGCGGCTGCGCGGTTCCTCGGTCGCGATGCCGCCGACCTCGACGGTGCTCCCGCCGACGAGGTGCTCGGCGCCGACCTCGCCACCGTGCTCCGGGAAGGCGAGGCCGCGGGCCGTCCCGTGATCGTCGGCTCGCATGTGCTCGTCGCCCGCAGCACCGCCTCCGGAAACGGTTCCGCCGAGGTCGGGGCGACGCTCCTGCTGCGCGACCACACCGAGCTGCACGACGTCGTCCGCCGGGTCGAGACGGCCGACGCGATCATCGCCTTCCGGGAGCGGTACGGGTTGCCGAAGGGCTTGAGCGCGGAGACCCTGGAACGGGTCTCCGCCGCCCTCGCCGCCCGACCGGATGCCTCGGCGACCGAGATCGGGGACGACCTCGCCATCTCCCGCGTCAGCGCCCGTCGCTATCTCGAGCACCTCGCCGCCACGGGCCGGGCCGTGCGGTCCCTGGACTACTCCACCAAGGGGCGCCCCGGAGCGCGCTATCGGATCACCGATCCCCGCTGAACGACGAAGCCCGCCACCCCGAGAGGGGCGGCGGGCTTCGTGGCAGAGCGGTCCTTACTCGGACTTCTTCTCGACAGCGTCCTCGGCGGCGGCCTCAGCGGCCTCGCCCTCGGCCTGCGACTCGGCGCCGGCCTCGGCAGCCGTGTCGTCGGCAGCGGTCTCGTCCGCGGGAGCCTCGACGGTCTCCTCGGCGGGAGCCTCATCGGCAGCGGGCTTCTCGTCCTTCGGAGCCGCGGCGGCCTTCTTGGTCGACTTCGCCTTCGGGGTGACGGGCTCGAGGACGAGCTCGATCACGGCCATGGGAGCGTTGTCGCCCTTGCGGTTGCCGACCTTGGTGATGCGCGTGTAGCCACCCTCGCGGTCCGCGACGAGCGGAGCGATCTCGTTGAACAGGACGTGCACGACTTCCTTGTCACCGATGACCGACAGCACGCGACGGCGGGCGTGGAGGTCTCCGCGCTTGGCGAAGGTGATGAGGCGCTCGGCGAGCGGACGCAGGCGCTTGGCCTTGGTCTCGGTCGTCTTGATCGACTTGTGGGTGTACAGCGCAGCGGCGAGGTTGGCAAGCAGCAGGCGCTCGTGGGCGGGGCCGCCTCCGAGGCGGGGACCCTTGGTGGGCTTGGGCATAATCGTCTAACTCCTGGTCAGAAAGGGTCGGGTATCAGAAGGACTCGTCTTCGCTGCCGCCGTAGAAGTGGGCGCCGTCGAAACCGGGCACCGAATCCTTGAGCGACAGACCGAGCGAGATGAGCTTGTCGCGCACCTCGTCGACCGACTTCTGGCCGAAATTGCGGATGTTCATGAGCTGCGTCTCCGACAGGGCGACGAGCTCAGAAACGGTGTTGATGCCCTCACGCTTCAGGCAGTTGTACGAGCGGACCGACAGGTCGAGGTCCTCGATCGGCATCGACAGCTCGCTGGAGTTCACAGCCTCCACCGGCGCCGGGCCGATCTCGATGCCCTCGGCCTCGACGTTCAGCTCGCGGGCGAGGCCGAACAGCTCGGTGAGCGTCTTAGCAGCCGAGGCGACGGCGTCGCGGGGGCTGATCGCCGACTTGGTCTCGACGTCGAGGATGAGCTTGTCGAAGTCGGTGCGCTCACCGGCACGCGTCGCGTCGACGCGGTAGCTGACCTTGAGCACGGGCGAGTAGATCGAGTCGATCGGGATCTGACCGGCCTCGGCGTACTCGTTGCGGTTCTGCGTCGCGGAGACGTAGCCACGGCCGCGCTCGATGGTGAGCTCGAGCTCGAACTTGGCGGTGTCGTTGAGCGTCGCGATGACGAGCTCGGGGTTGTGCACCTCGACACCGGCCGGAGCCGAGATGTCGGCGGCGGTCACTTCACCGGCACCGGTCTTGCGGAGGTACGCGGTGATGGGCTCGTCGCGCTCGCTGGAGACGACCAGCTGCTTGATGTTGAGGATGATCTCGGTGACATCCTCCTTCACGCCGGGGATCGTGCTGAACTCGTGCAGCACACCGTCGATGCGGACGCTGGTGACAGCGGCGCCGGGGATCGACGACAGCAGGCTGCGACGCAGCGCGTTGCCGATCGTGTAGCCGAAGCCGGGCTCCAGAGGCTCGATGATGAACCGGCTCCGGTTCTCGACGATCTTTTCCTCGGTCAGTGTGGGACGCTGTGCAATAAGCACTCTGTGTTCCTTTCGATCACATGCCCGCTATATGACATGTGGTGGGGTGAGGTCTTGAGTTGTGGAAGTCGATGCCCCACGCGGGGCGCCGAGCCGCCCGACCCGAAGGGCGAGCGGCTCGGCACACGCATCAGACGCGGCGGCGCTTCGGCGGGCGGCAGCCGTTGTGCGCCTGCGGGGTGACGTCCTGGATCGAACCCACCTCGAGGCCGGCGGCCTGCAGCGAGCGGATCGCGGTCTCGCGGCCGGAGCCCGGACCCTTCACGAGGACGTCGACCTTCTTCACGCCGTGCTCGGCGGCCTGGCGGGCAGCGGACTCCGCTG
Organism: Microbacterium sp. K36; assembly: GCF_004794355.1. NCBI lineage: Bacteria > Bacillati > Actinomycetota > Actinomycetes > Micrococcales > Microbacteriaceae > Microbacterium > Microbacterium sp. K36. Next base: position 83,235 of record NZ_SSDN01000095.1, read on the forward strand.
CCATGCCGGCGGCGTAGGGGGTCGACTTGCGGGAGCCCTTGAAGCCCACGCCACCCGACGAAGCCCAGGCGATGACGGCGCCGGACGGGTCGGTGATCGAAACGATGGTGTTGTTGAACGTCGACTTGATGTGGGCCTGGCCCAGCGCGATGTTCTTCTTTTCCTTGCGGCGCGGCTTACGCGCGGCGGCCTTGGGTGCAGCCATGAAAGTGTTCTCCTAGTCCCTGGCCGCTGCTTAGCGGGCCTTCTTCTTGCCGGCGACGGTGCGCTTCGGGCCCTTGCGGGTACGGGCGTTGGTCTTGGTGCGCTGACCGCGGACCGGAAGGCCACGACGGTGGCGGAGGCCCTCGTAGGAGCCGATCTCGACCTTGCGGCGGATGTCTGCGGCGACCTCGCGGCGCAGGTCACCCTCCACCTTGTAGTTGCCTTCGATGTAGTCGCGGAGGGCGATGAGCTGGTCATCGCTGAGGTCCTTGACGCGGATGCTCTCGTCGATGTCGGTCGCCTTGAGGATCTCGACCGAGCGGGTACGGCCGACGCCGTAGATGTAGGTAAGGGCGATCACCACGCGCTTGTCGCGCGGGATGTCAACGCCGGCAAGACGTGCCATGCGGTTCTCCTGGGTGTTGTGGAGGTGTGGAGCAGGATCGGTGCCCGGGCCTCCGCCCCGAGGTGTCAGCCCCTACGGGCTCCGCCGGTTACCCGGTCGCTGAGCCTGTCGAAGCGTCTGATCCTGCCGTTTCGTATTGAGTTGTGAGATTGCGAGAGCGGCGCTCACGCAGCGGGGGCTCAGCCCTGGCGCTGCTTGTGGCGCGGGTTGCTCTTGCAGATCACCATGACGCGGCCGTGGCGGCGGATCACCTTGCAGTGATCGCAGATCGGCTTGACGCTGGGGTTGACCTTCATGATGTTTCCTGTTCGCTGTCTTCGTGCTGCCCGATGTCCGACCTCCGAGACCGGGGTCCCTGAGCCCGTCGAAGGGCAGCCGTTACTTCTCGACCGATCAGCGGTAGCGGTAGACGATGCGGCCGCGGGTCAGGTCGTAGGGGCTGAGCTCCACGACCACACGGTCCTCGGGGATGATACGGATGTAGTTCTGCCGCATCTTTCCGGAGATCGTTGCCAGGACCTTGTGTCCGTTGCTGAGCTCAACGCGGAACATCGCGTTGGGAAGAGCCTCGGAGATCACGCCCTCGATCTCGATGACACCGTCTTTCTTAGCCATAGCCTCGCTGACGCTTCTGCAGATCGGTCGATCTGCGGTGGGTGGGTGGTATGCGGTACCGGGCCGGATCGGACACGCCGAACGCATGGCACAAGGCACCAAAGATCTATGTTATCCGACGACGCCCCATCCGGCAACTTGGCCGAATGGGGCGTCGAGCGGGGTGAGCGGGTCTCAGCCGAGCAGGTCGGTGAACCGCTTCATGTCTTCCTGGTTCTGGAGGTCGAGCCGCTCGCCGTCGATCTCGACGGTCGGCGTGCCCTGGATGTCGTTGGCCTTCGCCTGCGCGGCACCGAACTTGCGGTACGTCTCGTCGGTGATGCAGGACACGACATCGTCGCCCGCGCCGACCTGGGTGGCGAACTCGGCGAGCTGCTCGTTCGTGAGGCCGGGGCTGTTCTCCGCCGGCTGGTTCTCGAACAGGACCTTCGCGTAGTCGAAGTAGAGGTCGGAGTCCGACTCGGCGACGCAGAACGCGGCACCGGCCGAACGGGAGGAGAACTCCGTGCCCTGTGAGAAGCGGTCCAGGATCGCGATGGGGTGCTGCTCGAGGGTGATCTCGCCGCTCTGCGCCTTGGCTTCGAGGGCGGCGCCGAACTGGTCCTCGAACGTCTTGCAGACCGGGCACTGGAAGTCGAGGAAGACCGACACCGTGGTGTCGCCGTCACCCATGGAGATGGAGCCGGCCTCGGCGTCGAAGTTGTCGCTCGCGGCCGGGGTGGCGCCGGGAGAGGTCGCCTGGTTGTTGAGGAACACCACGAGTCCGCCGAGGGCCACCAGGACCACGACGACGGCGATGGAGACGCCGATCGCGAACCAGTTGGTGTTGCTCTTCGCCGCTGCCATTACTTTCCGATCTCTCGAGGCTCGACCCCGAACGGGGCGAGTCCGGCTCTTCCACCATCGGGCGCGGTGAGCACCCAGATGCCCCCATCATGCAGGGCGACGCTATGTTCCCAATGTGAGCCGTCGGTGCCGTCGACCGTCGTGACGGTCCAGTCGTCGTCCTCCACGAAGGTCGCCTCGCCGCCGGCGGTCACCATGGGCTCGATGGCGAGCACGAGCCCGGGCTTCACGTCCGCGCCGCGGTCCGGTGTCCGGTAGTTGAAGACGCTGGGCGCCTCGTGCATCTTCCGCCCGATGCCGTGGCCGACGTACTCGCGGAGGATCCCGTAGGGCTCGCCGCTCACGGCGGACGGCCCCTGCGCCTCGATGTAGTCCTGGATCGCGGCACCGATCTCGTCGATCGACGACGCCGTGGCCATCGCGGCGATCCCCGCCCACATCGATCCCTCGGTCACGCGGGAGAGCTCCTCGCGGCGCGCGACGAGCTCCGGGCGCTCGGGATCGGGGACGACGACGGTGATCGCGCTGTCACCGTTCCAGCCCTCGAACTGGGCGCCGCAATCGACCGAGACGATGTCGCCGGGCTGAAGCACCCGCTCCCCCGGGATACCGTGCACGACCTGCTCGTTGACCGAGACGCAGATCGTGTGGTGGTAGCCCTTGACGAGCTGGAAGTTCGACTCCGCGCCCCGCTGCACGATCGCGCGGTTCGCGGCGGCATCGAGCTCGATCGTCTTCACCCCCGGCTTGATGAGGGCGCGGACGGCGTCGAGGGCCTCAGCGGTGATGAGGCCCGGCTCGACCAGGGCTCGGAGCTGAGCCGGGGTCTTGTAGATCGAGCGGCGGAACATCTCAGACGGCGGAGGCAGCGGAACGCAGCCCGCGAGCGGCCAGGGCGGCGGCGATGCGCTCCGTGATCTCCTCGAGGGAGCCCACGCCGTCGATGCGGTCGACGATGCCGCGGCTGCTGTAGAGCTCGATGATCGGCGCCGTCTCCTTCTCGTAGATGTCGAGTCGGTGCGCGATGGCCTCGTCGGTGTCGTCGGAACGCCCCTGCTCCGCAGCGCGGAGGGTGAGGCGGGCGATGCTCTCCTCGCGCGGGACGTCGAGGAGGATCACCGCGTCCAGCGCCTCGCCGCGTCCTTCGAGGAACGCGTCCAGGTGCGCGACCTGAGCGGTGTTGCGGGGGTAGCCGTCGAGGAGGAAGCCGTTCTGCGCGTCGTCCTGGCTCAGCCGGTCGCGCACGATCTCGCTCGTCAGCTCGTCCGGAACGAGGTCGCCCTTGTCGAGGATGGCCGTGACCTGCTGGCCGAGAGCCGTCCCCTCCTTGATGTTCGCGCGGAAGATGTCGCCGGTCGAGACGACGGGGATCCCGTAGGACTCGGCGATGCGCACACCTTGCGTGCCCTTGCCGGAACCCTGGGGGCCGACGATGAGCAAACGGGCAGTGGGTCGGTGAGCCTGTCGAACCGTCATCGGAGAAGTCCTTCGTAGTGTCGCTGCTGCAGCTGGGCATCGATCTGCTTGACCGTCTCGAGACCCACGCCGACGATGATGAGGATCGACGCGCCACCGAACGGGAAGTTCTGGTTGGCGCCGACCGTGGCGAGGGCGATCAACGGGATGAGGGCGATCAGACCCAGGTAGAGGGAACCGGGGAGCGTGATGCGGGTGAGCACGTAGTCCAGGTACTCCGCGGTCGGACGGCCGGCCCGGATCCCGGGGATGAAGCCGCCGTACTTCTTCATGTTGTCGGCGACCTCGACCGGGTTGAACGTGATCGCGACGTAGAAGTAGGTGAACCCGATGATCAGCAGGAAGTACGCCGCCATGTAGATCGGGCTGTTGCCGGTGGTGAAGTTCGCGCTGATCCAGCTGACCCACGCGGGCGGCGTGGAGCCGTCCTGCGGCGTGTTGAACTGCGCGATGAGCGCCGGGATGTACAGCAGCGACGAGGCGAAGATGACGGGGATCACACCGGCCATGTTCACCTTGATCGGGATATACGTGTTCGTGCCGCCGTAGGTGCGGCGGCCCACCATGCGCTTCGCGTACTGCACGGGGATGCGCCGCTGCGACTGCTCGACGAACACCACGAGCCCCATCACGATGATGCCGACGAGCAGCACGAGGAGGAACACCTCGAAGCCGCGGGTCTGCCAGATGATCGACATCGCGCCGGGGAAGGTCGCGGCGATCGAGGTGAAGATCAGCAGCGACATGCCGTTGCCGATGCCGCGCTCGGTGACGAGCTCGGCGAACCACATGATCAGACCGGTGCCGGCTGTCATCGCCATGATGATGAGCACCTGCGCCCACCACACGTCGTTGGTGAGGAGCTGGGTGCACGCGCCGATGTCGGTCGTTCCGAAGAGCTGACCGGTGCGGGCCACAGTGACGAGCGTCGTCGACTGCAGGAGCGCAAGGGCGATCGTGAGGTACCGCGTGTACTGGGTGAGCTTGGCCTGTCCGGCCTGGCCCTCCTTGTGCAGCGCCTCGAAGTGCGGGATGACGACGCGCAGGAGCTGCGTGATGATCGTCGCCGTGATGTACGGCATGACACCGAGCGCGAAGATCGACAGCTGCAGCAGAGCGCCACCGGAGAAGAGGTTGACGAGTCCGAGCAGACCCTCGGTGCCGGCATTGGCCGCGAGACACTGCTCCACGTTCGGGAAGTTGACGAACGGCGCAGGGACGTTCGAGCCCAGACGGTAGATCGCGATGATCGCGAGAGTGAAACCGATCTTCCGACGCAGGTCGGGCGTGCGGAAGATCCGCGCGATGGCGCTAAACAAGAACGTTCCTCCTGAAAAGGTGGCCGAACCCTCGAGGGGCGGCTGAAACACCAGGGTAACCCACTCCGAGGTCTGGGGAATGCGAGCGGTCGGCTTCTCCCCCGCCGAACCAGAAGAGGGGCCGGAGAATCTCCGACCCCTCTTCCGCAGTGGTTACTTGACGGATCCGCCCGCAGCCACGATCTTCTGCTCGGCAGAACCCGAGACCTTGTCGACCGCGACGGTGAGCTTCACGGCGATGTCGCCATTGCCGAGAACCTTGACCTTCTCGTTCTTGCGAACCGCACCCTTGGCGACCAGGTCGCTCACGGTGACGTCGCCACCCTGGGGGTAGAGCTCCGCGAGCTTCTCCAGGTTCACGACCTGGTACTCGACGCGGAACGGGTTCTTGAAGCCGCGCAGCTTCGGCGTGCGCATGTGCAGCGGCATCTGGCCACCCTCGAAGCCGACGCGCACGGTGTTGCGGGCCTTGGTGCCCTTCGTGCCGCGACCGGCCGTCTTGCCCTTCGAGCCCTCACCGCGACCGACACGGGTCTTCGCGGTGTTGGAGCCGGGGACGGGACGCAGGTGGTGGACCTTCAGCACACCGGGGCGGGACGCCGGGGCGTCCTTCTTCGGCGCAGCCTTGGCGGAGCCGTCGGCCTTGGCGTCGGCGGCAGCGGTCTTGGCCGGTGCCTTCTTCGCGGCGGGCTTCTTGGCAGCGTCGGCCTTGGGAGCCGCCGCCTTCTTGGTGGCCTTCTCGGCCTCGATGGCCTCGTTCTTCTCAGCCATTAGTCGATCTCCTCAACCTTGACGAGGTGGGCGACGGTCTTGACGTAGCCGCGCGTCTGCGCGTCGTCGGGGCGGACGGTGGTGTCACCGATCCGCTTGAGACCGAGGCTGCGCAGCGTATCGCGCTGGTTCTGCTTCTCGCTCACCTTGGACTTGATCTGCGTGACCTTGAGTCGCGCGGCCATCAGGCACCTACCTTCTGTGCGGCGATGGCCTCGGCCTCGGCGCGGACGAGCCGGGCCGGGGCGACCTGGTCGAACTCGAGACCACGACGTGCGGCGACGGCGCGGGGCTCCTCGAGCTCCTTCAGGGCGGTGACCGTCGCGTGCACGATGTTGATCGTGTTCGACGAGCCGAGCGACTTGGACAGCACGTCGTGGATGCCGGCGCACTCGAGCACGGCGCGGACCGGACCACCGGCGATGACACCGGTACCGGCGGCGGCGGGGCGCAGGAGCACCACACCGGCGGCCGACTCACCCTGCACGGGGTGCGGGATGGTGCTGCCGACGCGCGGGACGCGGAAGAAGTTGCGCTTGGCCTCTTCGACACCCTTCGAGATAGCCAGGGGGACCTCACGGGCCTTGCCGTAGCCGACGCCCACCAGGCCGTTGCCGTCGCCGACGACCACGAGAGCGGTGAAGCTGAAGCGACGACCACCCTTCACGACCTTCGAGACGCGGTTGATGGTGACGACGCGCTCCAGGAACTGGTTGTCGCCGCGGTCGCGCGAGTTGCGGTCGCGGCCGCCCTGGTTGCGGTCACGTCCGCCGCGGCGGCCGTCCCGCTGGTCGCGAGTGGGCTCAGCCTGCGTGGTGCCGGCGGCCGTCTCGGAAGTGGCAGCAGCCGCTTCGGTCACTTCGTTCTCCTTGTTGTCACTCACAGTGCCAGACCCCCTTCACGGGCGCCGTCGGCGATGGCGGCGACACGACCCGCGTAGCGGTTGCCGCCACGGTCGAACACTGCCTCGGAAACGCCTGCGGCCTTCGCACGCTCGGCGAGGAGCTCGCCGACCTTGCGGGCCTTGGCGGTCTTGTCGCCATCCAGCGAACGCAGGTCGGTCTCGAGCGTCGAGGCCGAGGCGACCGTGTGGCCCTTGCTGTCGTCGACGAGCTGCACGAAGACGTGACGCGCCGAACGGTTGACGACGAGGCGCGGACGCACCTCGGTGCCCACGATCTTCTTGCGAAGACGGGCGTGACGACGCGCGCGGGCGTCGGACTTCGACTTCACAGCCATGGTTACTTACCAGCCTTTCCGGCCTTGCGACGCACGACCTCGCCGGCGTAGCGCACACCCTTGCCCTTGTACGGCTCGGGCTTGCGGATCTTGCGGATGTTCGCAGCCGCCTCGCCGACGGCCTGCTTGTCGATCCCGCTGACGGTGAGCTTGTTGGTGCCCTCGACCGTGAGCGTGATGCCGGCGGGCGGGTCGACCAGGACCGGGTGCGAGAAGCCGAGGGCGAACTCGACCGAGTTCCCCTTCTGCTGCACGCGGTAACCGGTGCCGACGACCTCGAGACCCTTGGTGTAGCCCTGGGTCACGCCGATGATGTTGTTGTTGATGAGCGTGCGGGTCAGGCCGTGGAGCGACCGGGACTCGCGCTCGTCGTCGGGGCGGGTGACGAGAACCTGGTTCTCCTCGACCGACACCTCGATGGGGCTGGCCACCGTCAGGGTGAGCTCACCCTTGGGGCCCTTCACCGCGACCTCACGGCCGTCGACCGAAACGGTCACGCCCGCGGGAACGTCGATGGGAAGTCGTCCAATACGCGACATTTCGGATTACCACACGTAGGCGAGAACTTCTCCGCCCACGCCCTTCTGCTCAGCCTGGCGGTCCGTGAGGAGACCGGAGGAGGTGGACAGGATGGCCACGCCGAGGCCGCCGAGGACCGTGGGGATCTCGGTCGACTTCGCGTACACGCGGAGGCCGGGCTTCGACACGCGCTTGATGCCCGCGATCGAGCGCTCGCGGTTCGGACCGTACTTCAGCGTCAGCGTGAGGTTCGTGCCCACGCGGGCGTCGGAGGTCTCCCAACCGGCGATGTAGCCCTCCTGCTGGAGGATCTCTGCGATGTGCGTCTTGAGCTTGCTCGACGGCAGCGTCACGGTGTCGTGGTGCGCCGAGTTCGCGTTGCGCAGACGGGTCAGCATGTCTGCGACCGGGTCTGTCATTGTCATTGTTGTCTACTTTCGTTCATGAGGTTCCGGCTGCCGTTACACGACAGACGGCCTGCGATGAGCACGCAATCTTCAATTGTACGTGCACATCGACGGGCTCAGTGACACGGAGACCACTGAGCCCGTCGATGGGTCACGCCTGGGCGTCGTCCGCGCGGAACGGGAAGCCGAGGTGACGGAGCAGCGCCCGACCCTCGTCGTCCGTCTTCGCCGAGGTCACGACGGTGATGTCGAAACCACGGACGCGGTCGATCTTGTCCTGATCGATCTCGTGGAACACGCTCTGCTCCTGAAGACCGAAGGTGTAGTTGCCGTTGCCGTCGAACTGCTTGGCCGACAGACCGCGGAAGTCGCGGATGCGGGGCAGGGCGAGCGAGACCAGGCGGTCCACGAACTCCCACGCACGGTCGCCACGGAGGGTGACGTGCGCGCCGATGGCCTGGCCCTCGCGCAGCTTGAACTGCGCGATGGACTTGCGGGCCTTGGTGACGATCGGCTTCTGGCCGGTGATCTTGGTGAGGTCGTCGACCGCACCATCGATCACCTTGCTGTCGCGAGCAGCCTCGCCGACACCGGTGTTCACGACGACCTTGACCAGGCCGGGGATCTGCATGACGTTCTCGTAGCCGAACTCGTCCTGCAGAGCCTTCTTGATCTCGGCGTTGTACTTCGCCTTCAGGCGGGGCTGGATCTTGCCAGCCACCGCAGCGTCGGTCGTTGCCATCAGAGGTCCTTACCGCTCTTCTTCGCGAAGCGCACACGGACGGTGCGCTTCACGCCGTCCTTGGTCTGCTCCTCGACCCGGCGGCCGACCTTGGTCGGCTTCTTGGTCGAGGGGTCGACGAGTGCGACGTTCGAGATGTGGATGGGCGCCTCGACGGTCTCGAGGCCACCCGTCTTCGTGCCACGCTGCGTCTGACCGACGCGCGTGTGCTTGGTGACGTAGTTGACGCCTTCGACGACGACACGGTTCTGCTCGACGAGGACGTCGAGGACCTTGCCCTGCTTGCCGCGGTCGCCACCACGCTCGGGCTTGGCGCCCGAGATGACCTGAACCAGGTCGCCCTTCTTGATCTTCGCCATGATCAGATGACCTCCGGTGCCAGCGAGACGATCTTCATGAACTTCTTGTCGCGAAGCTCACGGCCGACCGGCCCGAAGATACGGGTGCCGCGGGGCTCCCCGTCGTTCTTCAGGATCACGGCGGCGTTCTCGTCGAACTTGATGTAGGAGCCGTCGGGACGACGGGTCTCCTTCTTGGTGCGGACGATGACGGCCTTGACGACGTCGCCCTTCTTGACGTTGCCACCGGGGATCGCGTCCTTGACGGTCGCGACGATGGTGTCGCCCAGACCGGCGTACCGGCGGCGCGAGCCACCGAGCACGCGGATCGTGAGCAGCTCCTTGGCGCCGGTGTTGTCGGCGACCTTGAGACGGGACTCCTGCTGAATCACTTGGCCTTCTCCAGAATCTCCACCAGACGCCAGCGCTTGGTGGCGCTCAGCGGGCGGGTCTCGTTGATCAGGACCAGGTCGCCGATGCCGGCGGAGTTCGCCTCATCGTGCGCCTTGACCTTCGACGTCCGGCGGATGACCTTGCCGTAAAGCGGGTGCTTCACGCGGTCCTCGACCTCGACGACGATCGTCTTGTCCATCTTGTCGCTGACGACATAGCCACGACGGGCCTTGCGGTACCCGCGGGCGTCGGCGTCGCGCACGTCGTGAGCGGCGTGCTCAGCCTCGACGGCGGCTTCCTTCTTGGTGGCCATCACTCAGCCTCTTCCTTCGGGGCGTCCTCGGCGGCGTCCGCCTTCTTCGCCTTCGACTTGGTCGCCTTCTTCGCGGGAGCCTCGACCGGAGCGGGCGTCGCACGGATGCCCAGCTCGCGCTCGCGGATCACCGTGTAGAGGCGCGCGATGTCGCGCTTGACGGCGCGGATGCGGCCGTGGCTCTCCAGCTGGCCGGTGGCCGACTGGAAACGGAGGTTGAACAGCTCCTCCTTGGCCTTGCGCAGCTCCTCAACGAGGCGCTGGTCTTCGAACGTGTCGAGCTCTGCCGGAGCGAGCTCCTTGGTGCCGATCGCCATTACGCGTCGCCCTCCTCGCGCTTGATGATGCGTGCCTTGAGCGGCAGCTTGTGGATTGCACGGGTCAGTGCCTCGCGAGCGAGCTGCTCGTCGACACCCGCGACCTCGAAGAGGACGCGGCCCGGCTTGACGTTGGCGACCCACCACTCGGGGGAACCCTTACCGGAACCCATGCGGGTCTCGGCAGGCTTCTTCGTGAGCGGACGGTCCGGGTAGATGTTGATCCACACCTTGCCGCCACGCTTGATGTGACGGGTCATCGCGATACGAGCGGACTCGATCTGACGGTTCGTCACGTACGCGGGGGTGAGGGCCTGGATGCCGAACTCGCCGAAGGAGACCTTCGTGCCGCCGGTGGCCTGACCCGAGCGCCCCGGGTGGTGCTGCTTGCGGTACTTGACCTTACGGGGGATGAGCATTATGCCGAAGCTCCTTCTGCAACAGGTGCCTCGTTGCGCGGGGCACGGCGGCGGTCACCACGGTCGTCACGGCGCGACTTCGGCGCGTTGGCCTGCTCGCGCGCGAGCTCCTTGGCGGTGAGGTCGCCCTTGTAGATCCACACCTTCACGCCGATGCGGCCGAAGGTGGTCTTGGCCTCGTAGAAGCCGTAGTCAATGTTCGCGCGCAGCGTGTGCAGCGGCACACGACCCTCGCGGTAGAACTCCGACCGGCTCATCTCGGCGCCGCCGAGACGGCCCGAGACCTGGATGCGGATGCCCTTGGCGCCGGCGCGCTGCGCGCCCTGCAGACCCTTGCGCATCGCGCGACGGAACGCCACACGAGCCGAGAGCTGCTCGGCGATGCCCTGGGCGACCAGCTGAGCGTCGGCCTCGGGGTTCTTGACCTCGAGGATGTTCAGCTGGATCTGCTTGCCCGTGAGCTTCTCGAGGTCGCCGCGGATGCGCTCGGCCTCTGCACCACGACGACCGATCACGATGCCCGGGCGGGCGGTGTGGATGTCGACGCGGACGCGGTCACGGGTGCGCTCGATCTCGATGTTCGAGACGCCGGCACGGTCGAGCTGCGTCTGCAGCAGGCGACGGATCTTGATGTCCTCGGCCACGTAGTCGGCGTAACGCTGACCCGGCTTCGTCGAGTCGGAGAACCAGCGCGACACGTGGTCCGTGGTGATGCCGAGGCGGAAGCCGTACGGGTTGACCTTCTGTCCCATTACTTGCTCGCCTTCTTGTTGCTGTCGCCGGCCGCAGCAGGAGCCGCCTCCGGCGTCGAGAGCACGACCGTGATGTGGCTCGTGCGCTTCTTGATCTGGAAAGCGCGACCCTGTGCACGGGGCTGGAAACGCTTGAGCGTCGTGCCCTCGTCCACGTACGCGTTCTTCACGTACAGGTCCTGCTCGTCGAGGTACTCGCCGTCACGATCCGCCTTGACCTGCGCGTTGGCCATGGCCGACGCGACAAGCTTGTAGATCGGCTCACTGGCGGACTGCTGAGCGAACTTCAGGATCGCCAGAGCCTCCTGGGCCTGCTTGCCCTTGATGAGCGCGACGACACGACGAGCCTTCTGAGGGGTCACGCGGATGTGTCGCACGCGTGCGATGGACTCCACCATTTCTCTCTCCTCTATCGCCACCGCGTCAGCGGCGGCGGCCCTTCTTGTCGTCCTTCTCGTGGCCGCGGAAGGTGCGGGTGGGCGCGAACTCGCCCAGCTTGTGACCGACCATGGTCTCGGAGACAAACACGGGGATGTGCTTGCGACCGTCGTGGACCGCGATCGTGTGACCCAGCATGGCCGGGATGATCATGGACCGGCGGGACCAGGTCTTGATGACGTTCTTCGTGCCGGCTTCGTTCTGCACGACCACCTTGCGAAGCAGGTGCTCGTCGACGAAGGGGCCCTTCTTGAGACTGCGAGGCATCTTCTCTTACTCCTACTTGCGCTTCTTGCCGGCGTTGCGACGACGCACGATGTACTTGTCGCTTTCCTTGTTGGCGTGGCGGGTGCGGCCCTCGGCCTGACCCCACGGGGAGACGGGGTGACGTCCACCGGACGTCTTGCCCTCACCACCACCGTGCGGGTGGTCGACCGGGTTCATCGCGACACCGCGGACGGTCGGGCGGACGCCCTTCCAGCGCATGCGGCCGGCCTTGCCCCAGTTGATGTTCGACTGCTCGGCGTTGCCGACCTCGCCGATGGTCGCGCGGCAGCGCGCATCGACGTTGCGGATCTCACCGGAGGGCAGACGCAGCTGGGCGTAGGGGCCGTCCTTGGCGACGAGGCGGACCGACGCACCGGCCGAGCGCGCCATCTTCGCGCCGCCGCCGGGGCGGAGCTCGATGGCGTGGATGACGGTACCCGTGGGGATGTTCTTCAGCGGGAGGTTGTTTCCCGGCTTGATGTCCGCCGCGGGGCCCGACTCGACGATGTCGCCCTGCTTCAGCTTCGCCGGCGCGAGGATGTAGCGCTTCTCGCCGTCGAAGTAGTGCAGCAGCGCGATGCGCGCGGTGCGGTTGGGGTCGTACTCGATGTGAGCGACCTTGGCGTTCACGCCGTCCTTGTCATTGCGACGGAAGTCGATGACGCGGTACTGGCGCTTGTGGCCACCACCGATGTGACGGGTCGTGATGCGGCCCTGGTTGTTGCGACCACCGGTCTTCGAGATCGGGCGCAGCAGCGACTTCTCCGGCGTCGATCGGGTGATCTCGGCGAAGTCAGCCACCGACGAGCCGCGACGGCCCGGGGTCGTGGGCTTGTACTTGCGAATAGCCATGATTGTCCTTATCCCCCGGATCAGCCGATTGCCGTGAAGATGTCGATGGTGCCCGACTTCAGGCTCACGATGGCGCGCTTGGTGTCCTTGCGCTTACCGGTGCCGAAGCGGGTGCGACGGGCCTTGCCGACGCGGTTGATCGTGTTGACGGACGCGACCTTGACGCCGAAGATCTTCTCGATGGCGAGCTTGATCTCGGTCTTCGAAGCGCGCGGGTCGACGAGGAAGGTGTACTTGCCCTCGTCGATCAGGCCGTAGCTCTTCTCGGACACGACCGGCTTCAGGATGATGTCGCGCGGGTCCTTGTTCAGGGCCGTCTGGAGAACAGATGCCTGCTCGCTCATGCGGAGACCTCCTGGTTGGCGCCGGACTTGGAGGCGATGAAGCCCTCGAGCGCGGCCTGGGTGAAGACGATGTCGTCGGAGACGAGCACGTCGTAGGCGTTGAGCTGGTCGAACGTCAGCACGTGGACGTGGCCGAGGTTGCGGATGCTCTTGAGCGCGAGCTCGTCGCCGCGCTCGATGACCACGAGGACGTTCTTCGACGTGGCGACCTGGGCGAGGAAGCCCGCGGCGGCCTTGGTCGACGGCGCGCCGTCGGTGCCGAAGGTGTCGATCGCGTGCAGACGGTCACCACGGAAGCGGTCGCTGAGCGCACCCAGGAGGGCGGCCGCGATCATCTTCTTGGGGGTGCGCTGCGAGTAGTCGCGCGGCTTCGGGCCGTGCACGATGCCACCACCGGTCATGTGCGGCGCGCGGATCGAGCCCTGACGGGCGTTACCCGTGCCCTTCTGCTTGAAGGGCTTGCGGCCGGCGCCGGAGACCTCGCCACGACGCTTGGTCGAGTGGGTGCCCTGGCGAGCCGCCGCAAGCTGCGCGACGACGACCTGGTGGATGAGCGGGATGTTCGTCTTGACGTCGAACAGTGCGGCGGGAAGCTCGATGGAGCCTGCCTTCTTGCCGTCTGCCTTGAGGACGTCGAGCGCGAGAGTGGAGTCAGCCATGATCAGGCACCCTTCACTGCGTTGCGGACGTAGACGATGCGGCCGCGAGCACCGGGGACGGCGCCCTTGACGAGCATGAGTCCCTTCTCGATGTCGATGGCGTGCACCGTGAGGTTGAGGACGGTCACGCGCTCGCCACCCATACGGCCGGCCATGCGCATGCCCTTGAAGACGCGGCTCGGGGTCGACGATGCGCCGATGGAGCCGGGCTTGCGGTGGTTGCGGTGTGCACCGTGCGATGCCGAGACGCCCTTGAAGTTGTGGCGCTTCATGACACCGGCGGTGCCCTTGCCCTTGCTCGTGCCGACGACGTCGACGAGCTGGCCGGCCTCGAACGTGCCGTCCACCGTGAGCTCCTGGCCCAGGGTGTAGTCGGCGGCGTCGGCCGTGCGGACCTCGGTCACGTGACGACGCGGCGTGACGCCGGCAGCCTCGAAGTGAGCCGAGAGGGGCTTGTTCACCTTGCGGGGGTCGATCTGACCGTACGCGATCTGCACGGCGTTGTAGCCGTCCTTCTCGGGGGTACGGATCTGGGTGACCACGTTCGGCGCGAGCTCGATGACGGTGACGGGAACGAGCTTGCCGTTCTCGTTCCAGACCTGGGTCATGCCGAGCTTGGTGCCGAGCATGCCCTTGGAAACCTTGGAGTTGATGTCAACCATGGCGGACCTCAGAGCTTGATCTCGATGTTGACGTCGGCCGGAAGGTCGAGACGCATCAGCGAGTCGACGGCCTTGGGCGTCGGGTCGACGATGTCGATCAGGCGCTTGTGGGTGCGCATCTCGAAGTGCTCGCGGCTGTCCTTGTACTTGTGGGGCGACCGGATGACGCACACGACGTTCTTCTCGGTCGGAAGGGGCACGGGTCCGACGACGGTCGCGCCCGCACGGGTCACGGTGTCGACGATCTTGCGTGCGGACGTGTCGATGACCTCGTGGTCATACGACTTCAGGCGAATGCGGATCTTCTGTCCCGCCATTGTCTGCTCTCTCTCTTTAAGCGTCTTACCGTCCGAGACCGGGTGGCCTTGGGGCATTGGACGCACGTCGGCGCTGTTCGCGCCTCGGCACTCGTCTTCTCGGGCTCTCGACCTCGCGGTCAGGGAGCCTGTCGAAGAGGCTGCACCACTGTTCTGCTGTCAGCCGCACACCCGAAGGTGACGGATGCCCGACGCCCGCCGCGCACGGCAGTGCCCTCGATGATGAAGGTGTCGGGATTGTGCTCTGCTGCCCGCGGCCTAGAACCCTGCAGCCTCCCGGAGGAGACGCCGTCTATGCACTGCCCTGGCAGTGATCCGGCGCACGCACAGCGGCGACGGAATATCGAACCTGTCTATTCTGCCACGACGGATTTCACTTCTGCAAACCCGGGCGTGTCGCGCTCACCGGACTCCCAGTGAACGCCTCCTCCCCGAGTACCTCAGCCTGCGGAGGAGCGCGGGGCGAGGCATCCCCATGCCTCGCCCCGCTTGGGGAGGGCGTCCGGTGCGAGGGGGCACACCGAACGCGAGGAATCCGACGTGAAGGGACGCCGGACGCCTCGACCGAGGGCGCGGCGGAAGACCCGCCGCGCAGGCGGGAAGACGCTCAGGCGCAAAGAGTGCGCGCGTCGCACGATGATCCCCAAGATCGCTTTCCCCAGTGTGAACGCGGACGAACCCGCGTGATTCGGGAGCCGAACCCCTTCGGCACCCCGACCGCAAGATCCCCAGGCGGTCGACACGATCCTACTCGATCTCTCCGAGGATCCGCCACATCCGAGGGCGCCA
This sequence comes from Microbacterium sp. K36, assembly GCF_004794355.1. Taxonomy (NCBI): domain Bacteria; kingdom Bacillati; phylum Actinomycetota; class Actinomycetes; order Micrococcales; family Microbacteriaceae; genus Microbacterium; species Microbacterium sp. K36. The sequence continues at coordinate 98,639 of NZ_SSDN01000095.1, forward strand.
TGCGTCCCCTCGACACGGAAGAGCGGCGGTCCCCCTCTCGGGACCGCCGCCCTCCACGGAGATGTCGCGATCTACTCGTTGCCGATGCTCTTGTCAGCGCTCTCGCGGATCTCATCGATCTTGTCGGCGGCACCGGGGGCGATCTTCTTCGCGAAGTCGGCGACGCCGTCGAGCACCTTGTCGCTGATGTCCTCGGCCTGCTCGCTCTTGACCGCTTCGGCCAGCTTGTCCTTGTTCTGCTCGTACACGTCCTTGCCCTTGTTGACGGCGTCCTCGATACCCATGTGAATCCCCTTCGGAGGTGTGTGCTTCCGACGATCGCGCCGGACACCTCATTGTGCCGGGCAGAACCGGGCGACGGAACCCTCGATCCGGAAAACGACAGAGGGGCCGAGCCCGAAGGCTCGACCCCTCTGCGAGGAAGCGGCTGCTTACTTGATGATCTTCGTCACCGTACCGGCGCCGACCGTACGACCACCCTCACGGATGGCGAAGCCGAGGCCCTCCTCCATGGCGATCGGCTGGATCAGCTCGACCGTCATGTCGGTGGTGTCGCCGGGCATGACCATCTCGGTGCCCTCGGGCAGCGAGATGACGCCGGTGACGTCCGTGGTGCGGAAGTAGAACTGCGGACGGTAGTTCGTGTAGAAGGGGTTGTGGCGGCCACCCTCGTCCTTGGACAGGATGTAGGCCGTACCCTCGAAGTTGGTGTGCGGCGTGACCGAACCCGGCTTCACGATGACCTGGCCGCGCTCCACGTCCTCGCGCTTGGTGCCGCGGAGGAGCAGACCACAGTTCTCGCCGGCCCATGCCTCGTCGAGCTGCTTGTGGAACATCTCGATACCGGTGACGGTCGTCTTCTGCGTCGGGCGCAGACCCACGATCTCGACCTCGGAGTTGATGGCCAGGGTGCCACGCTCGGCACGACCCGTGACGACGGTGCCACGACCGGTGATCGTGAAGACGTCCTCGACAGGCATGAGGAACGGCTTGTCACGGTCACGCTCCGGGTCCGGAACGCTGTCGTCGACAGCCTGCATGAGCTCGAGGATCGCGTCGACCCACTTCTCGTCGCCCTCGAGGGCCTTGAGAGCGGAGACGCGAACGACGGGAGCGTTGTCGCCGTCGAAGCCCTGGCTCGAGAGCAGCTCGCGAACCTCGAGCTCGACGAGCTCCAGGATCTCCTCGTCGTCGACCGCGTCGGACTTGTTCAGCGCGACGAGCAGGTAGGGGACGCCGACCTGCTTGGCGAGCAGAACGTGCTCGCGCGTCTGCGCCATCGGGCCGTCGGTGGCCGCGACGACGAGGATCGCGCCGTCCATCTGCGCCGCACCCGTGATCATGTTCTTGACGTAGTCGGCGTGGCCGGGGGCGTCAACGTGGGCGTAGTGGCGCTTCGGGGTCTCGTACTCGATGTGCGAGATGTTGATCGTGATACCGCGCTGGCGCTCTTCCGGCGCCGAGTCGATGGAAGCGAAGTCGCGCTGCACGTTCGTGTCGGACGGGTACTTGTCAGCAAGCACCTTCGAGATCGCTGCGGAGAGCGTGGTCTTGCCGTGGTCGACGTGACCGATCGTTCCGATGTTGACGTGCGGCTTGGTCCGCTCGAACTTGGCCTTAGCCACTGGGTCCTCCTCAGGACGTCGTTGTAGAGGTGCCGGGCACTGGTTTGCGACCGGTTCTCTACGGGTTAGGTTCTCAGTTTAGTAGAGAGGGAATGTGAAGTTGTAGGTGACCTGGGAACCCCGGGTGCTTCGACGTGCTCAGCACCCAGGGCTCCCAGAAGAGCGATTACTCGCCCTTGGCCTTCTGGACGATCTCGTCGGCCACCGCGCGCGGGACCTCGGCGTAGCTGTCGAACTCCATGGAGTAGACGGCACGGCCCGAGGTCTTCGAGCGCAGGTCACCGATGTAGCCGAACATCTCGGACAGCGGCACCGCGGCGCGCACGACCTTGACGCCGGCGGCGTCCTCCATCGACTGGATCTGGCCACGACGCGAGTTCAGGTCGCCGATGACGTCGCCCATGTACTCCTCCGGAGTACGGACCTCGACGGCCATCAGCGGCTCGAGCAGCACGGGGTTGGCACGACGCGCGGCCTCCTTGAAGCCCATGGAGCCCGCGATCTTGAACGCCATCTCCGAGGAGTCGACGTCGTGCGCTGCACCATCGACGATGGTCGCCTTGACGCCCACCATCGGGTAGCCCGCGAGGACTCCGACGTTCATGGCGTCCTGGAAACCGGCGTCGATCGAGCCGATGTACTCGCGCGGGATGCGGCCACCGGTGACCGCGTTCACGAACTCGTACGTCTTCTCGCCGTCGAGCTCGAGCGGCTCGATGTTGAACTGGATCTTGGCGAACTGGCCCGATCCACCGGTCTGCTTCTTGTGCGTGTAGTCGTGCTTCTCGACGGCCTTGCGGATCGTCTCGCGGTACGCGACCTGCGGCTTGCCGACGTTCGCCTCGACGCGGAACTCGCGCTTCATGCGGTCCACGAGGATGTCGAGGTGCAGCTCGCCCATGCCCTTGATGGTCGTCTGACCGGTCTCCGGGTTGAGCTCCGTGCGGAAGGTCGGGTCCTCCTCAGCGAGCTTCTGGATCGCGAGACCCAGCTTCTCCTGGTCGGCCTTGGTCTTCGGCTCGATGGCGACCTCGATCACCGGCTCCGGGAACGTCATCGACTCGAGGACGACCGGCTGCGCGATGTCGGCGAGGGTGTCACCGGTGGTGGTGTCCTTCAGGCCGATGACGGCGTAGATGTTGCCGGCGGTCAGCTTGTCGACCGGGTTCTCCTTGTTGGCGTGCATCTGGAAGATCTTCCCGATGCGCTCCTTCTTGCCCTTGGTCGAGTTGATGACCTGAGCGCCCGACTCGAGCTCGCCCGAGTAGACGCGCACGTACGTCAGACGACCGAAGAACGGGTGCACGGCGACCTTGAAGGCCAGGGCCGCGAACGGGTCCTTCGCGTCGGGGTGACGCTCGATGATCTTCTCCTCGTCCTTCGGGTCGTGCGCCTCGATGGCGGGCACGTCCAGCGGGGACGGGAGGTAGTCGACGACGGCGTCCAGCATCGGCTGCACACCGCGGTTCTTGAAGGCGGAGCCGCAGAGGACCGGGTAGATCTCGCTGGCGACGACCATCTTGCGGATGGCGCCCTTGATCTCCGCGACGGTGAGCTCCTCGCCGCCGAAGAACTTCTCGAGAAGCTCCTCGTCGGTCTCGGCGACCGTCTCCAGCAGCTGCTGGCGGTAGTCCTCGGCCTTGTCCTTGAGGTCGGCCGGGATCTCCTGCACCTCGTACGAGGCGCCCATGGTCACGTCACCCTTGGCATCGCCGGGCCACACCAGGGCGCGCATCTCGACGAGGTCGATGACGCCGACGAAGTCGTTCTCGGCACCGATCGGGAGCTGCAGCACCAGCGGCTTGGCGCCGAGGCGGTTGATGATCGTGTCGACCGTGAAGTAGAAGTCCGCGCCGAGCTTGTCCATCTTGTTGACGAAGCAGATGCGGGGGACGTTGTACTTGTCGGCCTGACGCCACACGGTCTCGGACTGGGGCTCGACGCCCTCCTTACCGTCGAACACGGCGACCGCACCGTCGAGGACGCGGAGCGAGCGCTCCACCTCGACCGTGAAGTCCACGTGACCGGGGGTGTCGATGATGTTGATCTGGTTCTTGTTCCAGAAGCAGGTCACGGCGGCAGACGTGATCGTGATGCCGCGCTCCTTCTCCTGCTCCATCCAGTCGGTGGTCGACGCACCGTCGTGCGTCTCGCCGAGCTTGTGGTTGACGCCCGTGTAGAACAGGATGCGCTCGGTCGTCGTGGTCTTGCCGGCATCGATGTGCGCCATGATGCCGATGTTGCGGACCTTGCTCAGGTCCGTGAGCACGTCTTGTGCCACAGGAGTGTCCTTATCTTTTGGAGCAGGTGTACTGCGAAGAGGGGGTGCCCGCCCCTCGGCGAGTGGCCGAAGGGCGGGCGAAGCTGTTTACCAGCGGTAGTGAGCGAACGCGCGGTTCGACTCGGCCATCTTGTGGGTGTCCTCACGGCGCTTGACCGCGGCACCGAGGCCGTTCGACGCGTCCAGGATCTCGTTCTGGAGACGCTCGGTCATCGTCTTCTCACGACGACCCTTGGCGTAGCTCACGAGCCAGCGCAGCGCGAGAGTGTTCGCACGGTGCGGCTTGACCTCGACCGGAACCTGGTAGGTCGAGCCACCGACGCGGCGGCTGCGGACCTCAAGCGTGGGGCGCACGTTGTCGAGCGCCTTCTTCAGGGTGGCGACGGCGTCCTGGCCGTTCTTCGCCTCGACACCGCGGAGGGCGCCGTAGACGATCGACTCGGCCAGCGACTTCTTGCCGTCGACGAGGATCTTGTTCACCAGCGAGGTGACGATCGGAGCGCCGTAGACCGGGTCGTTGACGACGGGGCGCTTGGGGGCGGGACCCTTACGAGGCATCTAACTCAACCCTTCTTCGCGCCGTAGCGGGAACGAGCCTGCTTACGGTTCTTGACGGCCTGGGTGTCCAGAGCGCCACGGACGATCTTGTAACGCACACCGGGGAGGTCCTTCACACGACCGCCGCGGACGAGCACCAGGGAGTGCTCCTGCAGGTTGTGGCCCTCACCGGGGATGTACGCGGTGACCTCGGTCCCGTTGCGGAGCTTCACACGAGCGACCTTGCGCATGGCCGAGTTCGGCTTCTTCGGGGTGGTGGTGTAGACGCGGGTGCAGACCCCGGCCTGCTGCGGGTTCGCCTTGAGCGCGGGCGCCTTGGTCTTGGTGACCTTGGGCGAGCGACCCTTGCGAACCAACTGCTGAATGGTTGGCACGTTCTCTCCTCATAGTGCTGCACGGTGACAGCGTGATGGGTTTCACATCATGACCCACCGGCACGCCGGAACCGACGAGCTTTTGGTGTGGTGGGTATGCCGTGGGGGCGGACCGGCGAGGTGCCGACGCCCAGCGCGCACGTCAGGACGTGCACACACCTGATCAAGTGTAATGCCGCGTAACCTGACGGTCAAATGACGGTCGCACTCCCCCGCGCCGCCCGAAGTCAGGGGATGTCGGGGTCGAACGGCGAGTCCAGCGACTCCGTGAGCTCGGCGAGAAGCGCCTCGATCTGCGGCTCGACATGTCGCGACACCGCCGCCTGGATGGTGATCCGGTGTCGGAGCAGGATCCCGCAGATCTCGCGCCCGACGAGGTTCGCGTATTCATCCGCCAAGGCGACCTCCTGCCGCAGCGCGGTCTTCGCCTCGTCCGACAGCGGGGGCAGCGGCGGCAACTCGGCGGCGGAATCGTCAGCGAGACCGGCGATCGTGAAGAGGAAGGGGGCGCCGGGTACCGGCTCCGGATCCAGCGGCAGGCCCTCGAACTCGGGGTCGAGGTCCTCCGTCGGTCGGTAGCTGCGGGCGCGGTTGCGTGCGGCCTGCTGATCGAGCTCGCGCTGCAAGGTCGGGAGGTTCCGCGCCGTGTACTCCGCGACCGCGTGGTCGACGATCGTCTTGATGCGCGTCGACAGCCCATGCTGGACACCGTGCGGCGTGGTGCCCGCGATGCCTGCGGCGGCGAGGATGGGCGAGCCGAGACAGCGCCGGCACGGCGCAGTCCTTCCGCGGTGAGTCGCCGGCTCCCAGCGCGGCACCCAGCGCAACCAGGCCTCGACGGCCTGGTCGACCTGCGTCTCCAATGAGCGCTCCACCCCACCAGCGTACGGCGCGTCGCCGCTCACGGCGCGGATTTGCGGGGTGTCACTCCCCCTCGTCGCGCTCCCACGGCCATCGCGGCCGCGCAGACCTCGTGCGGCGGAGGGCTATGCCACCCCAGGCGGCCACCGCTGCGGCGGCGAGGAGCACGAGGCTCGCGCCGCCGCGGACGAGATCTCCGGCGACGGCCGTGGCCACGACCACATCGCTCGTCGCGACGAGCACGGCGATCCAGACCGTGGCCAAGTGCACGAGTGCCGTGAGCAGCGCGATCACGGGAGCGGAGCCGAAGGAGGCGTGTCCTCTCCGCACCGTCACCCACAGCGTGAGTGCGAACACGACGACGGCCGCGACCATGCCGGATACCCCGGGGACCTGCCCCAGGCCCGGGACGTCGATGATGTCGCGGTCGGTGGCGACGCTCAGGGCACCGAGACCGAAGACGGCGAGGGCGAAGAATGCGATGGTCGCCATCACCGCCGCGAGGACAGCCGAAACCCCCGCGGACTCGGGCCCGCGGGGGTTCGGCGTGGTGGTGTTCGTGATTACCTCGACAGGGTGGGACCGGCCTCGAGGGTGCGCTCGTACTCGCGCTGCGCCTCCTCGTTCAGCTCGGTCTTGCGGGCACCACTGCGGGCCACCCATGCGCCGAACCAGATGGTGAGCTCGCGGGCGAAGACGAAGGCCGCGATGGCCAGCGGGGCGAGCAGCTGCTCGCCCGCGAGTTCGAGACCCTGCGACGCGGTGAGCTTCCAGAAGGGCGCCTCGAAGAGCTGGCCCAGGATGTGTCCGGCGTAGGCGATCAGCCCGACCACGATGCCGAACACCACCCACAGGCCCCAGCGGCCGCGGTTGATGATGGCTCCCAGGAGCCAGAAGCCGAGGAAGAACACGACCACCGGGGTCCAGAACCCCCAGGTGAGGAGCGGGGCGACGAGCGCCTCGCCGATGTTCTCCCCGTTCACGTCACCCGCGAGGGCGCCGAGACCGAGCGTGGTGGCGAGATAGAGCAGCGCGAAGGCGACGGTGGCGAGCAGACCGATGGCCCCGGCGGTGCCGCGGTTGCCGCGCTCTCGCGGCGGCTCCGGTGCCTGCACGAAGATCGGCTGCGGCTGCTGCGGTGCGGCGGCCGCGCCGTTCGTGAGCGGCTCGGACGGCACGATCCGGGTGTCGGTGTCGTCGGCGTGCGACGCATAGGCTGCGCCGGCCATGGCCGACTCCTCGTGCGCAGGAGTGCCCGGCGTGGAGTACAGCGAGGTCTCCGGCGTCGCGTACAGCGAGGTCTCGGGGGTCGCGTCGCGTCGGTCCGCTTCACGGATGTCCGCCTCGTCGCGATCGGCGGTGAAGCGGTCGCCGTCGGTACGGGAGGGTGTCGGGACCGTGGCCCCGAAAGTGCCGGGATGCTCCCGCTCCGCGGCCTCGAAGGCGGCGAGGTCGGGGTCCACAGCGGGCTCCTGCCGCGTCGCGCCCTGGTCGACCGTCGACTCAGCGGAGGCAGGGGCCGCGGCTGCGGCATCCCAATCATCCGCACGGGCGTCGTCGGCATGGCCGGGGACATCTCCGCGGGCCGCCGCCGCGGCGTCGAGACCGGCGTTCGCGCTGCCGACGACGCCGTCGACGTCGTTCGACTTCTCGGGCTGACGAGCCTCGGGATCACTCATGGGGTGCGCCTCTCATCGGGGATGTGCAGTGTGAGATTACCGCCGCGGCTCCCGACGCTTCCGGAGGCGTGCCGACGTGTCGTCATACGCGTGCTTCCGCGGGTCCGCGCCGTTCACGGGAAGGTGCTGCGAAGCGCATCCCCGGCGAACTGCGCGAGGATCGGCACCATCGGCAGCGAGAGCCAGACGAGTCCGGCGACGATCCCTGCGCACACGATGCCGGCGAACCAGCTCATCCCGAGGTTGCGTCCACCCACCCGTGCCATGGTCTCACCGTAGGCCCGAGCCGTCGCGAGGGTCGTGAGCAACGCCGCGACGCGGCGGCCTCCGTCAGCGGAGGCCGCGGCCGCGCATCCGCCAGAGCAGCCAGAGCCCGGAAGCCGGGACCAGCAGGAACCCCAGGAGCAGGAGCAGGTGCCACTCCCCGAAGGAGGGGACGAGCGGGTTCACCACCTCCGCCATCGTTTCGCCGCCGGTCGAGCCACCGGACGCCGATCCGGTGGAGAAGCCGGTCATCGTCGAGGCGATCAGGAAGGACAGCCCGGTGGCGACGAAGGGCACCAGGATCGCGACGGCCTTCTCCCAGGTCCGCCACATCGCACTGAGGCTCACGAGCACCGCACCCACGAACCAGCCGACGACCGGCACCACGATCCCGCCGAAGCTCAGCGTGAGCGCGGCCGCGATCGCGAACCCTCGCGTCGCGGTCGTCGGCGTACGCGGTGCCGACGGAGCGGGCGCAGGCGCCGGGAACCCGACGGGCGGGGCCTTCGGCACCTCGTCCTCCGCCTCACGCGCGATCCCCCGCGGATCTCCGAGGCGGTCGATCCGCTCTGCGGTCGCCACCGCGTCGAGCCCGTCGAGCTCCTCTGCGATCCCGCCGCGGATCTCGGACGCGACGCCGTGCGGGAGTCCGCCCATCGCCTCGTCCAACCGGGCCAGGTAGTCGTCACGCAACTGGGCTGCGGTCTTCTCGGTCATGGTCATCCTTCCCCCACCATGCCCGTGACGGCACGGGCGAACGGCGCCCACTGCGCCCGGAAGCGCGCGAGCTGATCGATACCGGCATCCGTGAGCCGGTAGTACTTGCGCGCCGGCCCGCTCTCGGACGGCCGGTCGAACGTCGTCACCCAGCCGTTGTCCCGCAACCGCCCGAGCAGCGGGTAAAGCGTGCCGATGCTGGCGATCAGCCCGGCGCCGGTGAGTGCCTCCGACAGCTGCCAGCCGTACATGGGCTCGCGCGAGAGCAAGCCGAGCACGCAGTACTCGACCACTCCTTTGCGCATCTGCGCCCCGACGTCCGCTGTCATGCCTCACAAGGTAGCATGTGACGCAGGCTAGCGCCCACCGATGCGTCGATCAGCCCTTGGTCGCCCCCGCGGTCAGACCGCCGACGATGTACTTCTGGAGGAAGAGGAAGAGCACCATCACTGGGATGGCGGCCATGACCGCGCCGGCCGAGAAGGCCGACCAGTCGGCGTAGCGGGGGTTCGCCACGAGCTTGGTCAGACCGACGACGAGGGTCTGCTGATCCACGTCGACGAGCATGACGCTGGCGATCACGTATTCGTTCACCGTGCCGATGAAGGAGAGCAGACCGACGACCGCGAGGATCGGGGCGACCAGGCGCAGGATGATCGTGAAGAAGATCCGTGCGTGCCCGGCGCCGTCGATGCGGGCGGCCTCGTCGATCTCCTTCGGGATCGTGTTGAAGAAGCCGTACATCAGGTAGGTGTTCACGCCGAGCGCGCCGCCGAGGTAGACGAGGATCAGGCCCGTGTGGGTGTTGAGGCCGATCGCCGGGAACCAGTCCCCCAGCGTCGACATCAGTAGGAAGATCGCGACGACCGCGAGGAGCTGCGGGAACATCTGCACCACGACGATGGTGACGAGCCCCACGCGGCGGCCCGCGAACCGCATGCGGGAGAAGGCATATGCCGCACAGGCTCCGATGAAGACGGTGACCGCGCCCGTCACGACCGCGATGAGCAGCGTGTTCAGGAACCACGTCCCGTACGGGTTCTGCGGGTCGCTGAGGATGCGCACGTAGCTGTCGATCCCGATGGCCGAGAAGAGCTGGTTCGACCCGGTGAGCGTGCCCTTCGGGTTGAGCGAGGCCGACACGACGTACAGCAGCGGGAAGAGGGCGAAGGCACTCACCACGATGGCGACGAGGTGACGCCATCCGGTGTCGGCGAACCAGGCGCCGAACGAACGACGCGGCGGAGCGGCGCGCAGGGCGGTGGCGGTGCTGGGGACGGTGTTCATGTCAGTTCAGCTCCTCGAGGGCCTTGGTCTTGCGGAAGCTGATGATCGAGATCGTCGCGACCACGACGAAGATCAGGATCGTGAAGGCGGAGGCGAGCCCGTAGTCGCGGGTCTGCCCGGTGAAGGCCACCTTGTAGACCATCGAGATGAGGATGTCGGTGTGGCCGACGGGGATCGACACGTCGCTGAAGCGCGGGCCGCCCTTGGTCAGCATGTAGATCAGGTTGAAGTTGTTGAAGTTGAACGCGAACGACGAGATCAGCAGCGGCGCCACGGTCACCAGCAACAGCGGCAGCTTGATCCGGCGGAAGACCTGCCACGGGTTCGCGCCGTCCATCACGGCGGCCTCGTTGACGTCCTCCGGGATGCCCTGCAGCGCCCCCATGCAGACGAGGAACATGTACGGGAAGCCGAGCCAGAGGTTCACCAGCAGCACGGACACCTTCGCCAGCACCGGGTCGGTGAGCCACGGGATGGCCGCACCGCCGAACAGCACCTGGTTGATGAACCCGAAGCTCTCGTTCATCATCCCGGCCCAGACGAGCGCGGAGAGGAACGCGGGGAAGGCGTACGGGAGGATGAGGATGATCCGGTAGCCGTTGCGGAAGCGCATCCGCGTGTTGTTGAAGACGAGCGCGAGCAGCAGGCCGAGGAAGAAGGTCGTCGCGACGGACACCAGCGCGAAGACGAAGGTCCAGACGGTGACGGAGATGAGCGGGCCGCGGATGGACTCGTCGGTCACCGCGCGGACGAAGTTGTCGAAGCCGACCGTGGTCTGCCAGCCGGGCAGCAGCTGCTCGCCGTCCTCCGCGGTGAACGCACCGTCGCCGGTGTCGCTGTAGACGGTGCCGGTCGCGGTGTCCGTGATCGTGTCGGCATCGGCGTCGTAGGTCAGCGTCGAGACGTAGAGGTAGCCGTTCTGTCCGTCGGGCGCTCGGAGGCTGCCGTCGTTGGGGTCGTCGCTGAACGGGACGGAGAGCTGCTCCAGCTCCTCCGACAGGGTGAAGACGGTGGCGAGCGGAAGAGTGGTCCACCCGTCCACGGCGACGGCCTTGCCGCCGTCGAACTCCGCGTCGACCTCGGCGAGAGGCTGCTCCGCCGTGCCGAGGAGCGCATCGCCGTCCTCCGGATCCGTGGCGAGGAGGCCGTAGGTGCCGAACTGCTCGACAACCGTGACGGGGTACGTCGGAGAGTCCTCGACGCGCTCCTGCGCGGAGGCGAGCAGCGACGAGATCGCCTGCTCCTTGCTCCCGTTGTGACCGGTGCCGTAGTTCGTGAAGCCGATGTAGCCCGTGTAGAGGAGCGTGAAGACCTGGAACAGGACCAGGAAGATGATCCCGGGCGTGAGGTACTTCGCCGCGATGCGCTTGCGGGAGAAGTAGATGTAGTTGACGACGACCGTCACCGCGACGACGAGGCCGAGCACCAGCCACTCGCGCTGCACGAGCAGCACGAACACGGCGTAGACGGCGATCGCGTCCACGATCGCCAGCAACAGGATCTTGAGCAGCATCCACCCGATCGGTCGGGATGCCGCCTCGGCGATCTTCGCCGCCTGGCGCTGCCGAGGAGTGGGGGGCGCGGTGCGCTCTTCGGTGTCGGTCATGTCGTCCTCGTCATGGTCCTGCCGGGGCGGGCTGGTCGGCCCACCCCGGCAGGGTCGTCATCTTGTCGGCCGTTACTCGATCGCGGCGGTCACGTCGTCGACGAGCTTCTGCCACGTCGCCTGCGGGTCCTCGCCGTTGATGATGGCGGCCTCGGCCACGCCCCAGAACTGCCAGACCGCACCCATGGCGGGGATCGCCGGCATGGGGACCGCGTCGGCGCCGACGGACTGGAAGCCGGCGATGATCGGGTCGGATGCCGCGGTGTCGGCGGCAGCCGTGAGGGCCGGGAGGACGTTGCCGGCCTTGAACAGCTCCAGCTGCACGTCCTCCGTACCGAGGTAGTTGACGAGGAAGTCGTTGGCCGCGACCTTGTTCTTCGACTCGGCGCTCACGAAGAAGCCCTTGACGCCGGCGAACGGCGAGGCCGTCTCCCCCGTCGGGCTCGGGATCGGGTCGATCTCGACGTTGATGCCCGCCTCGGTGGCCGCGCCCACGTTCCACGGGCCGGTCAGCCAGAAGGCGGCGGTGCCGTCGAGGAACTGCTGCTTGGCGATCTCACCGTCGATGTCGGTGTTCAGCGTGCCGGCCGCGCCCTGCGCACCCAGCCAGTCGGCGAAGGCGAAGCCGCCCTCGCTGCCGAGCTGCAGGTCGGTCGGGTCGTAGCTGCCGCTGTCGTCGGTGCCGAAGACCGGAGCGCCGAACGCGGTCTGGAACGGGTACAGGTGGTACGGGTTGCCCTCGGCGCCCTGCTCCACCACGAAGGTGCCTTTAGAGACCATGTCGTCGAAGCTCGTCGCGGGTTCGGGGACGAGGTCGGCGTTGCGCAGGACGGCGATGTTCTCGACCGCGTACGGGAGCATGTAGACGGTGCCCTCGTAGGTCGCCGCCTGGAGCGCGACGGGGAGGTAGTCCTCGGAGCTGTCACCGAGCTCGATCGGCGCGACGACGCCGTTCGTCGAGAGCTCGCCGAGCCAGTCGTGAGCGCCCATGACCACGTCGGGGCCCTTGCCGGTCGGGACCTGCTGGATGAAGTCGTCCTTCATGTCGTCGACGGACTTCCCCACCAGCTTGACCGTGACACCGGTCTTCTCCTGGTACGCGTCCGCCGCGCCCTGCAGCGCGTCGACCCGCTCGGCGTCGACCCAGACGGTCAGCGTGCCGCCGCTGTCTCCACCGGAGGAAGAGTCGTCGCCGCCGGAGCCGGTCGAGCAGCCGGCGAGCGTCAGAGCCGAAACGATGGCGATGGCGCCCGCGGCGACCATGCCCCTCTTGTTCACCTTCATTGGTGTGTGCCTCTCTCAGTGCTGAGCGCCTGCAAGACTGCAAGCGCTTACAGTATGCATCGTTTCGAAAGGCGATCACAATCCGCAACCGCGTTGATATCAACCCGTGACCGGCCCAGCGCAGGGCACGACGCATGAAAACGCTTCCATATCGGCCGGAGTTCGAATCGTCGGAGGCGCTGCGGCAGAGTCAGCGGGTTCCGCGTACGGCTCATCTGCGAGAGCATCGCTGGATGAGGATCCACGTTCGGGCGGCTGCCGCCACCGTCGCCGTCCTGTCCGCGGTCGCGCTCAGCGGATGCACCGGTGTGGGAGCCGCATACGCTGTGCTCGATCGGGAAGCCGCGGCGCGGGACGAGGTTCCGGCAGATCTGCCCGGCTACGCGTGGGACGACGTGGACCAGGCGACAGCCCGGTTCGTCGGCGAAGACGAAGGGACATCCCTGTGGCTCGCTCGCGCCCGCGACGACGCTTCCGCATGCCTCTTGGCGTACGCCGACGAGGAGAGCTGGGTGCTCGGGTGCGGCGGTGGCGGCGCGCTCTTCTCGGTCGGAGGCATGACGGGCACGTTCACTGTCGTCCCCGACGGTGCGCCCGCTCCGGAGGGGATGACTCGGATATCCGAGAACGTCTACACGGCGAGCGGCGGCTAGCGGGCCCCCGGCCCCGTGGCGGAAGCGTCAGCGTGCGACGTCGCCGCCCGCACGATGCGGCGCATCGCGGATGACGCGGTCGATCCAGTCACGACGCGGCAAGGCGGCGATGGCCAGGGGACATCGGCATCGACGAAGTCGAGGCGCCGGGGCGGCGCGCACCTCGGGGAGGCTCGCCCACGGGACTTTCCGCACACCCCCGGATACAGTTGAGGCATGGCTGACAGTTCCTTTGACATCGTCTCGAAAGTGGATCGCCAGGAGGCCGAGAACGCCCTCAACCAGGCGCGCAAAGAGGTGGAGCAGCGCTACGACTTCAAGGGGACCGGCGCTTCGATCGCCTGGAGCGGCGAGCAGATCCTCATCACCGCGAACACCGAGGAGCGCGCGAACGCCGTCCTCGACGTGTTCCAGTCCAAGCTCATCAAGCGCGGCATCTCCCTGAAGAGCCTCGACTCGGGCGAGCCCTTCGCCAGCGGCAAGGAGTTCCGCATCATGTCGAGCCTGAAGGACGGCATCTCCTCCGAGAACGCGAAGAAGATCGGCAAGATCATCCGCGACGAGGGCCCCAAGGGTGTGAAGAGCCAGATCCAGGGCGACGAGCTGCGCGTGCAGTCGAAGAGCCGCGACGACCTCCAGGCTGTGATCGCTCTCCTCAAGGGCAGCGACCTCGACATCGATCTGCAGTTCATCAACTACCGCTGACGCCACTCGCGTCGGAGGCCAGGGCTCGGGAGTCATCCCGAGCCCTTTCTTTTCCCCGGTCAACGCATACCGAGATATCGGTGTTCTTCGTCGAGACTGGAAGCGGTCGTGACTCGTCACGACTCCGACGCCATCCCCGCCCGACACCCGATCGCCGCGGTGGATGCGCTTCGAGGATGCCACGCCGGCTCAGGGGAGGGAGCGGCGCGGGCCCCCCGAAGCTCGCGTCGGCCTGGGGTCTGCCGACGTCGCACGCCGACGGGTCCCGGGTTCATGACAGGCCTCCCCGCCCGCTGCGCGCCCCCACGCGGATCGGCCCCCCGAGGAGGCATGACGGCAATCCTGCGGCCGTCGCTCCCCTCATCGCCCGGGAGTGGACGTCGGTCGCGGACCAAGAACCACCGGGGGCTGGGCCATGGCGCAGATCGAGTCGAAGAGCATCGGAGAGAACAAGCAGTTGCTGGCGGATGAGGTGTTCCACCACATCGGGCGGCTGATCACGGAGGGAGAGTTCGCCGAAGGCGACCGGATCCGGGACGTCGACGTGGCGGACGAGCTCCACGTCTCACGGACGCCGGTGCGCGAAGCGCTGCAGCGCTTGGAGCGGCTGGGGCTGGTGACGATGTACCCGAGCCGGTACACGGAGGTGACGATGGTCACGCCGCAGGTGGTGGCCGAATCGCTGGAGTTCGCCGGCTACCAGGGCGGCATCACGGCGCGGATGGCGGTGCCCAGATTGAGCGCCGTCCAACGCGAGCGCGTGCAGGATCTCATCGCACGGATGCAGGAATCGCTCACCGACGGGGCGTCGACGGCGCGGGCGCGGTGGGCCGTCTTCGCCTACCTCGCCGACCACAGCGGAAACCGCCAACACCGGATGCTCATCGACGACGTCGCCGTCGCCGTGACCCGGAACCTGCGCGGGTGGGTGGTGCGTCCCGGCGATCGCGAGCGGATGCGACAGGTCTATGCGGAGTTCGCCGAGGCGGTGCGCACCGGCGACGGCGATGAGGCGGAGCGTCTCGCGCGCGCGATGTACTACGTCTGAGCGGCGCGCCAGCCGACGACCCAGCGGTGCAGGCGGCGGTACGCGTCCTCCCGGGCGTCGTGCCGGGACAGGAACACGTCGTGCAGGGCGCCGTCGATCCGTTCGACGGTCACCGTGGACCCCAGCCGCAGGGCCGCGCGGGCGATGTCATCGACGACGAGCACGGAGTCGGCGGAGGTCAGGTCGTCCGACCATCGGGTCGGGGGCACGAACCGCTTCGACAGGAGCACGCAGACCGGCGCCGCGACGTCGAGACCCGCGGCGACGGCCTTGTGCCCGGTGAGGATCGCATTGAGCCACCCGGCGTACACGGCCATCGTCTGCACCGGGCGCCACGTGGTGTTGACCTCCATCGGGTCGTCCGGGTCGGCCACCTCCTGCTGCGCCCGGGTGTAGTAGCCGAGGTCGACCTGCGGCGCGACGTCGAGCGGCCGGATCCGTGCCTGGAACTCGACCATCGGGGCGATCGCGGCGCGCACGGGAGCGAACTGGAACTCGAGCCAGGGGCTGTTCAGGATGAGGGCGTCGGCCGCACCGGGATGCCGCGACGCCCACAGGCTCAGCGTCAGGCCGCCGGTGGAGTGTCCGAACAGGATCAGGCGTCGCCCGCTCTCCTCGCCATCCTCGCCGCGCCCCATCGCGTCCAGGGCCGCGGCGATGTCCTCGTCGTAGGTGGACAGGTCGGTGATGTAGCCCGGGGTCTGGCCCTCGCGCAGGCTGCGCCCGTACTTGCGCAGGTCGAGGGCGAAGAAGCGGGCGCCACGAGCGGTCCAGAATCGGGCCAACCGCTTCTGGAAGAAATAGTCCGACCACCCGTGGATGTAGAGCACGTCCACGCTCTCGAGCAACGGGCGACGGCGCCGAGCGCGCTCCCACCACGGGACCGGAGTCGGCAGAGCCCGCACGAGGGTGGCGACCACCGGACCCTGCTCGTCGCTGCCGAGGTCGAGGGTGAGCTGGGCGAACTCATCGCCGAGAACATCCGGAACCCACTCGGCCATGCGTCCTCCCCCTCGCGCCCAGGCTAGCCCACGGCGTCACTCGCCGCCGGGACGGGCGACGGCGAAGTCGTCCGCGATGGTGGCCGCGATCGGCGCGAGGTCGTCGATCCCCGACCCGTCGAACGTCGTGAGACGCAGCCAATCCGCACCCACGCGAAGATCGAGCACCGGACGGCGGAGTTCGTCGACGCCGGTGCGGGCGGCATCCGCGCCCTCGATCGCGATCTCCTTTCCATCCTCGAGCCCGTCGAACGCCCACGCGCCACCGGGCAGCGTGGTGAGCATGATGTACCCCTGCGCGGCGTACTCGTCGTCCCCGGAGGCGTAGTAGCAGATCCGCGCACCGTTGCGCTCCTGGTAGACCTCGGCCGGGATGGACCACCCGCCGAACGCGTCGATCACGTGCACCTCGGCGTCGACCTGCTCTGCGAGCTCCGTCGCGGTGAGGAACCGCGTGCAGTCCACGCCCTCGACCGCACTCTCCGGCACATCCACCTCCCGCAGCGACGCCACGGCTGCCGCGCCGAGTCCGCGCAGGGCCTCCTCGAGCGTCGCCGTGTCGTCCGGCCCCTTCTCCGGGTCCACGACGGTCGCCGAGACCAGGACGTCGCCGTCGACCAGCTGGAAGAAGCAGTATCCGCCGCTCTCGCAGCGAGACTCCTCACCGTAGTACCCACCGCGGGACTCCGCGCCCGCGATCGTCTCCTCGGCCCCGGGGAGGATCGTGACCTCCCAGTTGTGCTCCACCGTCCCCGCCGAGCAGGCGATGCCGCCCGCCCGCTGGAACATATGCTGCGCGGGGCCCGGGTACCAGCTCGGCGACGACCACACACCCAGCACCTCCGCCACCTCACCCTCGACCTCGCCGGCGGAGCCCGACATCGCTTCGGCGACATCGATGCAGTCCACGTCGAAGGCCGGAGTGGGCGCTTCCGCCGACGCGGGAGTGGGCGCGACCGTGGCGGCGGCCGTCGGAGTTCCGGTGGGCTTCACCTCGGGCTCGGGCGCACAGCCGGACAGCAGGAGCACGGCCACGGCGCCGAGGGCCAGGAGTGCACGAGGTCGCATGGCCTCAGCCTAGGGCTGCGCGGACCCGGCGCCGGGAGCACGCCCCGGCACCGAGACGACTCACTCGCCGCGGGAGACGCGCACCATCTCGTCGCGCGGGACGACCTTCACACGCGCCCGCTCCTGCGGGGCGCCGAGGTTGATCTCGTGCTCGTCGAGGCGGTGCCAGCCGTCCAGGTCGGTCCAGGCCACGCCACGCTCGGCGAGCAGCGCCGGGATGGCCTCCTCGGACGGGTCCTCCGGATGCCACCACGAGCCCTGGTCGTTGATGAGGTGCCGGACGGTCTCCATGGCATCGGACTTCGTGTGGCCGATGAGGCCGACCGGGCCGCGCTTGATCCAGCCGGTCGCATACACGCCGGGGACGCGGTCGTTGGAGTCCTTCGCGAGCACCTGGCCCTCGTGGTTCGGGATGACGCCGTGCTTCTTGTCGAAGGGGACGCCGGGCAGCGGCGAGCCGAAGTAGCCGATCGCGCGATACAGCGCCTGCACTGGTACCTCGCGCAGCTCCCCGGTGCCGACCGCGCCACCCTGGCCGTCCGGCTGGGTGCGCTCGTACACGAGAGCCGCGACACGGCCGTTCTCGTCGGTGCGGACCTCGACCGGGCGAGCCCAGAAGTGCAGGTGCAGACGGCGCGACGCCGTGCCGCCGGCGTTGTTGACGGAGTCGCGCTTGCGCCACGACTGCAGGATGCGGTCGATGACCATGACCTGCTTGTTGCTCGCGACCGCGTCCTTCGAGGCCTCGTCGTAGTCGAAGTCCTCGTCGTAGACGACCATGTCGACGTCGCGCAGTTCCCCCAGCTCGCGGAGCTCCAGCGGCGTGAACTTCACCTGGGCAGGGCCCCGGCGGCCGAACACGTGCACGTCCGTGACGGCGCTCGCCTTGAGTCCCTCGTACACGTTCTCGGGGACCTCGGTGACCAGGAGGTCCTCCGCGTGCTTCGCGAGCATGCGGGAGACGTCGAGGGCGACGTTGCCGTTGCCGAGGACCGCCACCGATGCGGCGTCCAGCGGCCACTCGCGCGGCACGTCGGGGTGGCCGTCGAACCAGCTCACGTAGTCGGCGGCGCCGTACGAGCCCACCGCGTCGATGCCGGGGATGTCGAGCGACGTGTCGCGGATCGCTCCGGTGGCGAAGATGACCGCGTTGTAGTGCTTCTTGAGGTCGTCGAGCGTGATGTCCTCACCGAAGCGGACGTTGCCGAAGAGGCGGATGTCGCCGCGGTCGAGCACGTCGCGCAGGGCGGTGATGATGCCCTTGATGCGGGGATGGTCGGGGGCGACGCCGTACCGAACGAGTCCGTAGGGGGCGGGGAGCTGCTCGAACAGGTCGATGGACACATCGAACTTGCGCTCGGCCTTCAACAGGATGTCCGCGGCGTAGATGCCCGCGGGGCCGGCGCCGACGATGGCCAGTCTCAGCTTGGTCATGGAGGTCCTTTCGTGTGCCGTCGCGGCAGACACCCGGGCCGGGGGCCCGTGCGGTGTCAGCTGGAGCGCTCGGCGAGGGTCTCGGCGAATCGGGTGAGCGCTTCGCGCACGGTGCCGCGCGGAAGGGCGGTGAGGGCGTCGATCGCCTCCTGCGTCCACGCGTGGGCGAGCTCGAGGGTCTTCTGGGTGACGGCGTGGTCGCGGAGCTCGTCCAGCGGTCCGTCGAGGATCGCCGGATCGGCACCGTCGGCGATGAGGGCCACGCCGTCATCGATGCGGGCGGCGAGGTCGGCCGCGGCGTCGTCGTCCTCCGCCTTGAGCAGGAGGTACGGCATGGTCGGGACGCCCGCGCGGAGGTCGGTGCCCGGGACCTTGCCGGTCTCCTCGGGCTTGGCCGACAGGTCGATCACGTCGTCGAGGAGCTGGAAGGCGACACCGATCTTCTCGCCGTAGACGCGCAGCGGCTCCTCATACTCCGCGGGGGCGTTCGAGAAGATCACGCCGCCCTGGGTGGCCGCGGCGATCAGCGAACCCGTCTTGTCGGCGAGCACCTGGATGTAGAACGCGATCGGGTCGTCGTCCGGCTGCGGACCGAGGGTCTCGTGCATCTGCCCGAGGACGAGACGCTCGAACGTGTCGGCCTGGAGCCGGATAGCCCGCTCGCCGAGGCGCGACATGAGCTGGCTGGCCCGCGAGAAGAGGATGTCGCCGGTGAGGATGGCGATGTTGTTGCCCCACACCGTCTGCGCGGCGGGGACACCGCGGCGGCGGTCGGCACCGTCCATGACGTCGTCGTGGTAGAGCGAGCCGAGGTGGGTGATCTCCAGCGCCTTCGCGACATCGATCACCTCTCGGGTGTTCCCGTCGCCGAGCTGGGCCGCGAGCAGCGTGAGTACGGGGCGGATGCGCTTACCCCCGGCCTCGTACAGATAGCGGCTGGCGGCGTCGGCGAGGGGGTCGGCGACACGCACGTCGTCCGCGAGCCCGGTCTCCACCAGCTCCAGTCCGTCTTCGATGGTGCGGGCGATGCGACGCGCGGCGGGACCGACGAAGACGCGATCGCTGAAGCCGAGACGGCTCGCGAGTCGCGAACCCGGGGCGCTGGGGCTCGAAGTCACGCTCCCAGCCTACCTGCGTCGGGTGCCGCCGTTCGCGCCGTGCTCACGCGGGCTTGCGCGCCCGGTGCAGGGCCACGATGCCGAAGGTGAGGTTGCGGTAGGCGACGTCCTGCCAGCCGGCCTCCCTGATCCATTCGGACAGCCGCTTCTGGTCGGGCCAGTCGCGGATCGACTCGTTCAGATAGTCGTAGGCGTCGCCGTTCGTTCCGGCGACCCGGGCCACGCGCGGGAGCACCTGCGCGTTGTAAAACCGGTAGGCCCCCCGGAAGAGCTTCCCCGGCGGGGTGGAGAACTCGTTGATGACCAGCCGTCCCCCCGGCTTGGTCACCCGGTAGAGCTCACGCAGCGCCTTCTTCGGGTCGTTCACGTTGCGCAGGGCGTAGGACATCGTCACCGCGTCGAACTCGTCGTCCGCGAACGGCAGGGCGGTGGCATCCGCCTGCACGAAGGAGAGGTTGCGCATCGCTCCGTGGCGGCGCTGGCCCTCGGCGAGCATGCCGGGCGAGAAGTCCGCTGCGACGACCTGCGCGCCGCTGCGGGCGAGGGAGGCAGAGGAGGACGCCGTTCCCGCTCCGAGGTCGAGGATGCGCTCGCCCGGCTTCGGGGCGACGGCACGGGTGGTCGCGGCCCGCCACAGCGCGTCGTTGCCGAACGTCATCGCCGTGTTCGTGCGGTCGTACCCGGCGGCGACCTGGTCGAACATGCCGCTGACGCGGGCGGGGTCCTTGCCGAGATCGGCGCGGTTCTTGTCGTTCGCGGTCACGCGTCCAGTCTAGGCGCGAGCTCCAGCGCTTCGAGCCGGTCCAGCCAGGGATCGGCCGTGGCGTCGTCGAACGGCGCCGTGCGTTCCCTGACCCGCGTCTCGAGGTCGAGCGCCAGCTCCTCCAGATGCCGCATGACGGTGGCCGGGTAGCCGTAGCGGGCGCTGTGCTCCGCCCATTCGTCGCGGTCGTCGACCCAGGTGCCGCGCTCCCCCTCCACCCGGACGACGTCGAGGTCCATGTCGATCCCGGTCGCGAGCAGCGGGTCGTCCGACCACCGCACGTCCCATCCGAGGTCGATGTAGATGCGCATCCCCCGGGGGTGCCGGCGATTGACGGTGAGCGCGAAGTCGGCGCTCGGCGGGACGAGGGTGACGTTCGGCGTGGCGGCGTGGAACTCGGCCCCAGGGCGGGCGCTGTGCCAGCCGGCGGGCTGCCCCACCCAGTCGCCCCAGCGATCGGCGCCGAGGTACACGCACTCGTGACGCCAGTGCGGCGACCCGTCCCACTTGCGCCACTGGAAGATCATCTCGGCACCGGCTGCGGGACGCGCATCGCTCATCCGCCCACCCTACGTCCGCGGGCTGCGGGCACGCCCCGCGGAATAGGCTGGAGTCGTGCAGCACACCCCCCTGGTCGTGGAGACCCGAGAGCTCGATCCGGTCGAAGACCTCCTCTCGTTCGCGGACCCCGCCCGCCCGCTCGCCTGGTTCCGCCGCGGCGACGGGATCGTGGCGGTGGGCGAGCCGTTCGCCGAGCTCCGCCCGTCGGCCGAGGAGGGGCGCACCCGCGCCGAGACCCTCGCGGCACTCTGGCAGGGCCTCGCGGCGGCGGCCGAGGTCTCCGACCCGCTGCGACTCCCCGGAACCGGACTCGTCGCGTTCGGGGCCTTCACCTTCGACGAGGACTCGCGCGCCGACAGCGTGCTCACGATCCCGTCGCGGATCCTCGGCCGACACGGCGACCGCTTCTGGGAGACCCGCATCCGCCGCTCCGACGACGAGCGTGCGCCGGGTGCCGTCGAGCCCGCGGAGTACGGACCGCACTGGGCGGGCACTGTCGGCCCCGGAGCGCAGAGCCCGCAGGGCTACCAGGACGCCGTGCGGGGAGCACTGGCCCGCATCGCGGACGGCGAGCTCAGCAAGGTCGTCCTCGCCCGCGACCTCCAGGGCACCATCCCCGCGGGCTCCGACCTGCGGCGACTCGTCCGCGCGCTGGCCACCGGATACCCGGACACCTGGGTCTTCGCGGTCGACGGACTCATCGGCGCGAGCCCGGAGACCCTCGTCACGGTGCAGGACCGGACGGTGACCGCTCGGGTGCTCGCCGGGACGATCGGACGCGGGGCCGACGCCGACGCGGACACCGCCGCGTCCGCGCACCTCGCCTCCAGCACCAAGGACCTCGACGAGCACCAGTACGCCGTGCAGAGCGTGCTCGCGTCCCTCCGCCCGTACACCAGGGCCCTCGCGGCGAGCGAGCAGCCCTTCCTGCTCAAGCTGCCCAACCTCTTCCACCTCGCGACCGATGTGGAAGGCGAGCTGGAGAACGGCCGCTCGGCCCTCGATCTCGTGCGCGCCCTGCATCCGACCGCCGCCGTCGCCGGCACCCCGACACCGACGGCCATCGCCGCGATCCGGGAGCTCGAGCCGTTCGACCGCGGGCGCTACGCCGGACCGGTCGGCTGGGTCGACGCCGACGGCAACGGCGAGTGGGCCATCGCCCTGCGGTGCGCGCAGTTCGCGACGACGGACGACGCGATCGCGGTCACCGCGTACGCCGGGGCGGGGATCGTCGCCGGATCCGATCCGGAGAGCGAGCTCCTCGAGACGCGGGTGAAGTTCCGCCCGCTCGTCGACGCGCTGGCCTGATTCCCGGCGCGGTCAGCTCGCGGCGAGACGCTTCTTCTCGGCCTCGACGTCGAAGTCGGCGACCGGCCACTGCGGATCGATGTCCTCCAGGGCGGCGAGCAGCAGCTCCTGCACGGCCAGCCGGGCGTACCACTTCGCATTCGCCGGTACGACGTACCAGGGGGCGGCCTCCGTCGACGTGCGGTCGAAGACGGTCTGATACGCCTCCATGTACTCGGGCCACAGCATCCGCTCATCGACGTCGCCCGGGTTGTACTTCCAGTGCTTGTCGGGGCGTTCCAGGCGCTCCATCAGTCGCGCCTTCTGCTCCTCCGGCGAGATGTGGAGCATGACCTTGACGATGCGGACGCCGGAGGCCGCGACGCGCTCCTCGAACGCGTTGATCGCGTCATAGCGCCGTTCGATCTCCGCGGGATCGGCGAGGTGCCGCACCCGTCCGATGAGCACGTCTTCGTAGTGCGAGCGGTCGAAGACCCCGATGAACCCGGGCTCCGGAACCCGCTTCTCGACGCGCCACAGGAAGTCGTGCCGGCGCTCCTCCTCCGTCGGCGCCTTGAACGCGGCGAGCGCGACGCCCTGCGGATCGACGCCGCCGACGACGTGTCGGACGATGCCTCCCTTGCCCGCCGAGTCCATCGCCTGCAGGACGAGCAGCACCGCATCCTGTGCGGTGCCCGTCCGGCTCTGGGCGAACAGCCGCTCCTGCAGGTCGTTGAGCTGCTCGAGACCGGCCTCGAGGTCGGCCGTGCCGCGGGACTTGCCGTGGTCGTAGCCGGGCTTGCCGTCGGGATCGACCTCGGCGAGGCGGAAGCCGGGCCGCACCCGCAGGTTCTGCGTCCAGGTGTGCGCGCTCATACGCACATGATGCCATTCACCGCGGCAGCGGCA
Source organism: Microbacterium sp. K36 (assembly GCF_004794355.1). Taxonomy (NCBI): domain Bacteria; kingdom Bacillati; phylum Actinomycetota; class Actinomycetes; order Micrococcales; family Microbacteriaceae; genus Microbacterium; species Microbacterium sp. K36. The sequence goes on from NZ_SSDN01000095.1 coordinate 121,722, forward strand.
CCTCGATGATCTGGCGGCCGCCGCGCGGCGTCGTCAGCGCCTGGTCGAGAGCGGTGCGCGTGGTCACCCGCTGATACTCCCAGCCGTAGGCGAGCGCGAGGTGCTCCAGGCGGACACCGTGCGGGGTGTAGAACACGCGATCGAGGTGTGCGGCCGGCGCGGTGCCCGCCACCTCCAGGCCGTCGAAGATCGTCCCGCCTCCGTCGTTGCCGACGATGACCTGGAGGCGCGGCTCCGTCTCGTCGTCCGGGAACAGCAGCGCCCCCACGTCGTGGAGGAACGCGAGGTCGCCGAGCAGCACGCGGGTCACGCCCGGCGCCCCGGCGGCCTGGCTCGCGACGGCGACGCCCGTGGCGGTGGCGATCGTGCCGTCGATCCCGGCGAGTCCCCGGTTGGCGTGCACGGGGACCTTCTTGCCGCCGAGCACCTCGTCGGCGACGCGGACCAGGCGCGACGATCCGAAGACGAGACGGTCATGCGGCCAGGTCGCCCGCCACACCGCATCGACGAGGCGCTCGCGGTCGAGCGGGCGCCGCACGGCGTCGAGCTCCGCGCGCACGGCGTCGCGGCGGGCGGCGAAGTCGGTGGAGAAGAGTCCTTCGGTGTCGGGCGCGTTCTCGCTGAGATCCACGGCCTCGTCGGCGGCGGCCCGCATCCACCCGCCGAGCCACTCCCGGTCGGTCTCCCCCGCGGCGACCGTGACAGCCGCGACGGCACGGGTGCGGTGGTTCAGGTTCAGCTCCTCGCCGCCCTTCCGGACCGCGATCACCTCCACGTCGGCGCGGGACAGCAGGCGCGCGGCCTCGCGGCTGAGCGTGGGGCGTCCGAGCACGACCACCCGCTCGATGCGCCCGCCGAGGTCGTCGCGGGACAGCAGCCGGCGATACCCATGGACCACCTGGCGTCCGAACCGCGCGCCGCTGACGATCTCCGCGATGAGCGGCCACCCCCCGGCATGGGCGATCTCCTCCGCCGCGGCACCCGCATCGGCGCCCGCGAGGACCACCGTGCGCGGACCGCGCTCCAGCGGGAACGCCTCGGGCTCGGGAAGCCGCGGCGCCTCCCCCGGCGACAGCGTGCGCGCGGGCATCGCGCCCGACAGCGGCTCGCGGGACGGCAGGTTCAGATGCACGGGCCCGGCCACGCCGGGAAGCCCGGACTCGGGTTCCACCGCTCCGAGCGCGAGGGCGACCACTCGTGCGGCGAGTCCGTCCCAGTCACCGTCTCCGGGGACGGGCGCGTCGATCTGCGCCCGGACCCAGGGGTGGAAGAGGCCGTCCTGGACGGTGGCCTGATTCGCGCCGACCCCCCGCAGCTCGGGAGGCCGATCCGCGGTGAGCAGCAGCAGCGGCACTCCGGAGTGAAAGGCTTCCATCGTGGCCGGGAGGAGGTTCGCGACGGCCGTGCCGCTCGTGCACACGACCGCGACGGGGACCCTCGTCTCCCTGGCGATGCCCAGGGCGGTGAACCCGGCGACCCGCTCGTCGATCCGCACGTGCACGCGGAGCGCGCCCTCGTCGGCGAGGGTCGCCGCGGCGAGCGCGAGAGCCTGCGAGCGTGACCCCGGGGACAGCACGACATCACGGACGCCGTGGGCCACGAGTTCGGCGAACAGGGAGGCCGCCGCCTCCATCGCCGGCGACGACGTCACGGGCGCGGGTCCGCGGCGGGTGGCTCGTCGGTCTCCTCGTCGAGCCGCGCGAGCTCCTCCTCCAGGCGCCGGATCCGGGCGTCCTGCTCCGCCTTGCTGATGCTGCGGAGGAACGCGGGGTCGTCGTCGGGGGCGACGACCCGCGGCACGCCCTGGTCGTTCGCCCGGCGACGGCCGATGACGAACCAGAGGATCCCGCCGATGACGGGGATGAGGACGACGATGGCGACCCAGGCGGCCTTGGGCACGCCCCGGTGCCGCGTCGCCGGCTGCACGGCGCAGTCGACGATGCTGTACACCCAGAACACGGCGGCGAGGAAGCCGCCGACGATCAGTAGTCTCGCCACCCCTCCAGTCTAGGCATGTCGGGGCCGGACGGGCCCCGGGGGACGGCAAAGACCCCGTTGCTAGACTGCGCGGGACATGCCGCCCCTCGCCCCCGTCCCGACGCCGCGAGCGCGCGCCGAGCGGATCCTGCACAGCCGGATCGTGATCGCCGTCGGCCTCGCGCTCCTCCTCGTCGTCGGCGCGTGGTCGGCCTCCCACGGGTCGGCGGATGCGCATGCGACCCTGTGCCTCGCCCCGGGCGTCTCGCAGCCGGTCGACACCTCGGCGGCGGGACCGGTCGCCGAGACCGCACCGGCGGATCCGGCCGCCGCGGCGGCGTGCGCGGCGGCGGCCCTCTGCTGCGCCGCCCTCGTCCTTCTCTTCCGGCTCCTGCGCACCCGCAGCGGCCTCCGGTTCCGCGGTCTCCTTCCGCGGACGACCGCACGCTTCCGCGCCGGCCCCCGCCCGTTCCTGCCCGCGGTCTCGCTCATCCAGCTCTCCATCTCCCGCACCTGATCCGACGCCGGCTCCGGCCGCCTCCGCGGCACCCCTCGTCGTATCACCCGTGTTTGGAGACCCCATGAAGACCCCCGTCAAGGCGACCCTGATCGCCGTCGCCGTCGCCGTCGTGCTGCTCGTCGTCGGCATCGTCTACGCCCTCAGTCAGCAGCCCGCGCAGCCCGATCCCGAGGCCGGCGAGAAACTGCCCACCGTCCGCACCGACTCCCACGTGCTCGACGAGGGCGGCCCCGACGCCGTCACCGTCGTCGAGTTCCTCGACTTCGAGTGCGAGGCGTGCGGCGCCTTCTACCCGATCGTGGAGGAGCTGCGCGCCACCTACGAGGGCGACATCCGCTACGTGACCCGGTACTTCCCCCTGCCCGGGCACGTGAACTCGACCCAGGCCGCTCTCGCCGCCGAGGCCGCCGCGCAGCAGGACCGCTACGAGGAGATGTTCCACCGGCTGTTCGAGACGCAGGCCCAGTGGGGCGAGCAGTCGGCGGAGACGCCCGAGGTGTTCCGCGCGTTCGCCGAAGAGCTCGGGCTCGACATGGCCGCGTACGATGCCGCGGTCGCCGATCCGGCGACCCTCGCCCGCGTGCAGCAGGACAAGCGCGACGGCGAGCGGCTGGGCGTGAGCAGCACCCCGACCTTTTTCGTCGACGGCGAGAAGGTCGAGCTCGTCGAGTGGAACGACCTGGAGGAGGCGATCGCGAAGGCCGTCGCCGAGTGATCCGGTGGGTGGGGTCGCCGTGCGGCGGCCCCACCTCTACGCTGAGCGCATGACCTCGGAGCGCCCCTCGTCGGCCCGACTCCTGTTCGGGGCCCTGCGGACCACGCCGGCGACGCTGACGATGATTAGTCTCGTGCTGCTCACCGGCGTGATCTGGCAGGGGCTGTGGCGGCCGTTCGAGGACTCTGCCCTCTTCCCCGCCGTCGCCTACGGGCTGCCGAGCCTGGCCGAGGGCAAGTGGTGGACGCCGGTCACCGGGACGTTCTTTGTCAACGAACCCTGGGTGTACATCTTCACCATCGCCGGGTTCTGGGGCATGGGCTTCCTGGAGCACCGTCGCGGAACCCGGGTCGCCATCGCCTACTTCTCGGTCGGGCAGCTCTTCGCCGTCTTCGCCACCGCCCTGTTCCTGCTGCTGGCGTCGCAGCTGCCGTGGGCGTGGGCGCAGACCCAGGCGCAGGCCCTCGACGTCGGGGCGTCCGGCGGGACCATGGCCTGCATCGCCGCCGCCGTCGGCCTGTTCCGTCCGCCCTGGCGGGTGCGCGCGTGGCTGGTGCTCCTCGGGTTCGTCTTCGTCGCGATGATGTTCTGGGGAAAGCTGGCCGACCTCGAGCACCTGTTCGCGGTGCTGCTCATCCTCTTCGTCGACCGGAGCCTGCGCGTGCGGCGCACGACCGTCCGGGAGCAGCGGCTGATCGCCGTGATGGCGGTGCTCACGCTCGTGGCCATCGAGATCATCACGGTCCTCGTACCGACTGACGGTCCGTTCGGCCCGACGGAACCGGCGTCCGGCGGCTTCATCGACACGGCGATCGACGTCGCGGTGATCCTGTTCATCGCGAACGGCCTGCGGCGCGGTCGCCGCTGGGCCTGGGTGGTGGCCATCGTCCTCGGTCCGCTCAATGTGCTGGCCGCCACCCTCGTGCTCGTGCTTATCATCCTCACGAGCGAGGCGCAGCTCGAGACGGTGATCGACGCCGAGACCGAGCTGACGCTCGCCACGGGCGTGCTCTGGGCGCTCGTGCTCGTCTACCTCATCGCCGTGCGCCGGGCCTTCCGCGCGCGCCGCTCGACCGGACTCGGCCGGCAGCCCGCCCCGACGACGGACCAGCTCCGTCGCGAACTGCGGGCACATGGCGGCGGCACGCTCTCCTGGATGACGACCTGGGAGGGCAACGGCTATGCCCGCGTGGACGGCGGGATCGTCGCGTACCAGCGCCGCAACGGCGTGGCCCTGGCCCTCGCCGACCCGATCGGCCCGGCGGAGTCCCGCGTGACGGCGGTGCGCGACTTCATCCGCGCGGCCGAGGACGCCGGCCTCGTGCCGTGCTTCTTCAGTGCGGACGAGGCGACGAGGGCGGCGGTCCCGGAGACGTGGCGCAGCCTCGTGGTGGCCGATGACACGATCGTCGACCTCCCCGGTCTCACCTTCACCGGCAAGCGCTGGCAGCCCGTGCGCACCTCCCTCAACCGGGCGGGGCGGGAGCAGATGACCTTCCGGCTCACCCATCTGACCGCGGAGACCTGGGGTCTGCGGCAGCAGCTCCGCGGGATCTCGGAGGCGTGGGTCGGCGACAAGGATCTCCCGGAGATGCGGTTCACGCTGGGAACCCTGGAGGAGGCGGAGGACCCCGAGGTGCGGCTCGCCCTCGCGATCGCTCCGAACGGCGACGTCGACGGCTTCCTGTCCTGGCTGCCCGTGTACGGGGAGGGCGGGGTGGTGCGCGGCTGGACCCTCGACCTCATGCGACGCCGCGAGGGCGGCTTCGGACCGGTGATGGAGTATCTGATCGGCGCCTCCGCTCAGCAGTTCTCGGAGGAGGGCGCCGAGATCATGTCGCTCTCCGGCGCTCCCCTCGCGCACGACTACCCGCCGGACGCGGGGGTGATCGCCGCGCTGAGCGAGCGCCTGGCCGACGCGCTCGAGCCCGTCTACGGCTTCCGTTCGCTGCACCGCTTCAAGGAGAAGTTCCACCCCCGCTACGAGACCATGTACCTCCTCTTCCGGGACGAGAGCGACCTCACCCGCATCGGCGGCGCCCTCACCCGGGCCTTCCTCCCCGATGCCACGCTGCGGCAGTTCGCCGGGGCAGGAGTGGAGCTCGTCCGCGGGGAGCGCTGACCCCCGCGGATCCTCGCTGCCGCTCCGGACACCTCGGCTCACACCCGCGCTTCGGCGACGCCGACGGCGTCCTGCGCCTCCGAGACGGGGCGCTTCGCGGTGTTCGCGATGTGTGCGCGCGCGACGACGAGCGCGGCGACGACCATGATCCCGACGCCGAGCCAGTACGGCGCGGCATGGCTGACCGCGGTGTAGAGGGCCGCCGCGATCAGCGGGGCGATGGTGCCCATCGCGGCGTTGAGGGACTGCGTGGCGCCTCCGAGCCAGCCTTGCTCGTCGTCGCCGACGGCGTTGGACATCGCCCCGTCCATCGCGGCCTGCGCCGCGCCCTGACCGGCGGCGAGCAGGAGCGCGCCGACGATGAAGAGCCATGGCTGGGCGAGCAGCGAGGCCACGACCGCGAGACCGGCGAGACCGATCGCCTGCGCGGTGATGGCGCTGACGATCACGCCGCGCTCCCCCATCCGCGGCAGCAGGATGCCGAGCAGCACGCCCTGGATGAGGATGTCGATGATGCCGACCCCCGCCGTGAGCAGGCCGATCTGCGTCGGTCCCCACTGGATGGCGTCGAGGGCCAGCACGCTGAAGTTGTTCACGAAGAAGCCGAACGGCAGCGCGAGCAGTGCGAACGCGATCATCAGTCCGCGGAGCTCGGGCCGACCGAACGCGGTACGGAACACGCCGAACGGCTGGACGTCGCGGAGAGCGATCCGGGCGATGCGGTTCTCCGGCCGCAGGCTCTCCGGCAGCAGGAAGATGCTGAGGACCGCGATCGTGAGGCCGACCGCCGCGGTCAGGAACACGGGCAAACGCAGATCGACCGCCGCGAGCAGACCGCCGATGGCGGGACCGATCATGGTGCCGATGCCGGTCAGTGCGCCGAGGAGGCCGAAGCGCTGCGCGCGCTTCTCGGGCGGCGTGATGTCGGCCAGGTAGGCGAACAGGGCGGGAAGGTCTCCGGCCGTCAGCCCCTGGATGACACGGGCGAGCACGAGCACCCAGATCGCCCCGCCCACGCCGAACAGTGCCATCGAGAAGGCCGCGCCGAACGCCGCGACGATGATGACGGGTCGTCGTCCGAACCGGTCGGAGAGCCGCCCGAGGAGCGGTGCGGCGAGGAAGGCGCACAGGCCGTTGACCGCTTCCAGCACGCCGACCCAGAGAGCGAGGTCGTGTTCGTGCGCGACGTACTGCAGCACGACGAACGGCAGGACGGGAAGGACGACGGTCATGCCGATGACCGTGAGCATCGTCAGGACGACGAGCATGACCCAGGCGCGGCCGGCGCCGCGAACGGGAAGATGAGGTGAAGTCATACCGAAAGTGTATCGATACCAGTTTTGATGTCAATACACTTTTTGAGCGAGTGCACGATAGGGTGGCCGCATGACGACGCCCCCGCCCCCGGGCCGCCGCGAGCGCAAGAAGGCCGCGACCCGCAAGAACATCTCCGACGTGGCCACCCGGATGTTCCTGGAGCGCGGATTCGACAACGTGAGCATCCGCGAGGTCGCCGATGCCGCCGATGTCTCCCCCACCACCGTGTTCGCCCACTTCCCGCAGAAGGAGGCGCTCGTCTTCGACGAGGACGACGAGCAGCGCGATCGCCTCGTCTCGGCGGTGCGCGACCGGCCGACCGGCGTGACGATCAATCGGGCCATCCACGACTTCTACGCCGCCGAGGTCGGCGCCAACCTCGACGAGCACGGCGACGACGTGGCCCGCGTCTTCCTGCGCTTCCTCAACGAGACGCCGGCGCTCCGCGACTACGCGTCGAAGATGTGGCTGCGCCATGAGGATGCGCTCGCCGCGGCCATCGCCGACGAGCTCGGCATCCCGACCCCCACCCCCGAGGTCCGGGTGTACGCGCGGTTCGTCCTGCAGATGCAGATCCTCGTCACCGAGAGCGACGACCAGCAGGAGGTGCTCGACGCCGGCTCCGCGCTCCTCGAGCACGGCTGGGCCCCGATCGAGGAGCGGCTCACCGGCTCGCCCAGCGCAGAGCGGCCGGCGGACGTCAGTCCTCGCGGGGGCGCCGTCGCAAGCTCTTGACGTCGGTGCGGCGGTGCTTCGCCGTCAGCCGCCGCTCCTTCGATCCCCGACTCGGCTTCGTCGCCCGCCGGGCCGGCGCCGGCGGACGCATCGCCTCCGCGACGAGCGCGGCGAGCCGTTCCCTGGCCGCTTCCCGATTGCGCAGCTGCGCGCGGTGCTCGGAGGCGGCGATCGTCAGCACGCCGTCGACCAGCCGTCCGCGGAGCCGCTCCAGGATCCGGTCGCGCTGGGTCGATGACAGGGACGCGGAGTTCGCCGCGTCCCACACCAGCTCCACCCGGGAGTCGGTGGTGTTCACGCCCTGACCGCCGGGCCCCGAGGACCGGGAGAACCGCCAGGACAGCTCGGCCTCCGGGATCGTCAGACCCGCGGAGACCCGGAGTCCGGGACGAGGGGCGGAAGGCATGCCTCCATCATCCGGGATGAGCGGCCGCGCAGGGGACCGAGTGGACGCGACGGCGGGAGTCGAACCCGCAACGCCTCCGGATATGAGCCGGGGCCCGGGACCGCCCGGATCGCCGCGATGGGGATGACGTTACCCGGCCGTGATCATCCCCGCCAGGACCGTTGCCTGGGATAACACTATGAGTCGCCGGATAACGCGGAGGGCGTCGCGTCGAGCGCTCGCAGGAGACGCTCCACCGCCTCGCGCAACTCCGACCGATGCGGCTCCGGGAAGCTCGTCGTGTACTCGACACCCGCGGGGATCCAGAGCAGCCCGTACATCGCCTCGCGCCAGTCCGAACCGCCGACCGGCCAGCGCGTCCGCTGAGCGTCCTCTGCCGTCGCGCCCTGCGACCATGGTCCGAACCGGGCCTGCATCTCGGCGAGCGGCAGGTCCATCACAGCGTCCGTCTCGATCTTCTGCGGAGACCACGACGAGGCGATGAGGACCCGCTCCTCGATCTCCTCCTCGGTCAGAGGCCTCCGCGTGAAGAGCACCCGCGTGTGCTCCACCGCCGCGATCCGATCGACGCGGAACGTCCGCCAGTCGTCGCGGTCGAGATCCCAGCACAGCAGGAACCACCGGCGGCCGGCGGGCGCGAGGGCATGGGGCTCGACCCGGCGCACGCTCTCTGTCCCCTCCCCGTCGACGTACCGCAAGCGCAGGCGTTCGGCGTCCCGCGTCGCCAAGGCGACCTCCCCGATCACCACGGGCGAGACGGCGGGGGCGTCGCCGATGCGCGGCGGACGCACCGAGGCCGCGAGCGCGTTCACCCGCTGTCGCAGCGCCGACGGCAGGACCTGCTCGAGTTTGGCGAGCGCGGTGAGCGTGACCTCCGCGCCGCCGACGACCTGTTGCGTCGCGGCGACCCGCAGGCCGATGGCCATGGTCACGGCTTCGTCGTCGGTGAGGAGCAGTGGCGGGACGGCGCTCCCCGCTTCCAGCCGATACCCTCCAGCGGCTCCCGGTGTCGACTCGACGCGATATCCGAGCTCGCGGAGCCGATCGACGTCGCGCCGAACGGTGCGCTCGGTGACACCGAGGCGCGCGGCGAGCTCGGTTCCCGGCCAGTGCCGATGCGTCTGCAGCAGGTTGAGCAGGGCGAGGGCCCGCACGGTGGTGTCGCTCATGTTCGCCAGACTGCCAGATATCGCGGACAGGATCTGTCCTGGTTCGCTTCTACGCTCGCGGTCATGAACGAACCCCTCATCGAGACCGAAGGCCTCACCAAGACCTTCACCGTCAAGAAGACGCCGGTCCATGCCGTGACCGACGTCTCCTTCACCGCCGTCCGCGGAGAGCTCGTCGCGTTCCTCGGCCCGAACGGCGCCGGCAAGTCGACGACCCTGCGGATGCTGACCACGCTGATCCCGCCCACCTCGGGGCGTGCGAGGGTGGTGGGCCACGACATACATACCGACGCGGCGGGTGTACGGGCCCGCATCGGCTACGTCGGACAGCTCACCAGCGGCAGCTTCTCTCAGCGCGTCCGTGATGAGCTGCTGAGCCAGGGCGCCTTCTACGGGATGTCGAAGCGGGACAGCGCGCACCGGGCGGACGAACTCATCGAGTCGCTCGACCTCACATCGTTCGCCACGCGCACCGTCCAGCAGCTCAGCGGCGGGCAGAAGCGTCGGCTCGACATCGCGCTCGGGCTCATGCACGCGCCGCCGCTGATCTTCCTCGACGAGCCGTCCACCGGACTCGACCCGCAGAGTCGGGCGAACCTCTGGGAGCACATCCTCGACCTGCGCACGCAGCACGGCACCACCGTGTTCCTCACCACGCACTACCTGGAGGAGGCCGACCGTTACGCCGAGCGCGTGATGGTCATGGACAGGGGACGCATCATCGCCGACGACGACGCGGCCTCCCTCAAGGCGACACTCGCCGGGGACGTGCTGACGTTCGGGTTCGCGGATGCCACAGAGGCGGAGAGGGCCCGTGCCGTGGTCGCCGGGCTCAGCACGGCCGAGGTCACGATCGACGGGGCCGCCGTGTCGCTCGCGGTTCCGGACGGCGACCGCCTGCTCCCGGTGATCGTGCGCGAACTCGACGGTGCCGGCATCCTGGTCCGCCGCGCGACGGGGGTGCCGCCCACGCTGGACGACGTCTTCCTCGCCCTCACCGGCCGCACCCTGCGCGAAGCCGGAGAGGGCGCAGATGCCGCGGATGAGGCATCCGCCATGGAACCGGCGCCCGCCGCCTCCCGGAACAGCACGACAGGAGCCCGCTCATGACCATCCCCACCGACACCCTCGTGCGTCCGAACCTCGCGCGCGACACCAGGAACGTGCTGAGCCGGGAGCTCAAGCCCGTACTCCGCGACCCGTTCACGCTGATCTTCAGCCTGCTCCAGCCGCTCGTCTTCCTCGGCCTGTTCGCCCCGCTGCTGATCGGCGACTCCGGGCGTCCGGCCGGGGAGACGCTGGCCTGGTTCGTCCCGGGCGTGCTCGTGATGATCGTGCTGTTCGGCACCGGCTCGACCGGGTCGAACCTGCAGTACGAGATGATGACCGGCTCGCACGAGCGCACTCTCGTCGCCCCACTGGCCCGATCCTCGCTGCTCGTCGGCCGCGCACTGAAGGAGATCGCGCCGATCGTCGTGCAGGCACTCATCATCGTGCTGATCGCCTGGCCGTTCGGCTTCGCCGCCGACATCCCCGGCCTGCTCATCGGCCTCGCGCTGCTCGCTGTGTTCGGCGTGGGCCTCGGCTCGCTCTCGTACTCTCTCGCCCTGGCGACGAAGGATCGCGAGTGGCTGTTCTGGGGCGTGCAGCAGTCGCTGATCTTCCCGCTGCTGATCCTGTCCGGGATGCTGCTCCCTCTCGATGCGGCTCCGGACTGGATGCGCGTCGTCGCCGCGGTCAATCCGGTGAACTGGGTGGTGCAGGCGGAGCGCGCCCTCTTCGCGGGCGATCTCGGCGATGTCACCGTCCTGTGGGGCTGGGTGTCCGCACTGGCGGTCGCCGCGGTGGGCCTCGTGGTCGGTGTGAGGGCGATCCGCCGAAGCAGCTGAGCTCGGACTCGGGTGCCGCCGCCCTCCGCGGCGGCACCCCGTCCCGCTAGCGTCGCCGTCGCTCGCCGTCAACCGGTTCGCCCGCGCCGAGCCGCCCCCGTACCGTCGCTCGCACCGATGACGACCGAGCAGGAGGCCGACATGTCCGAATCTCAGCACAACGACAAGACCCCGACACCGATGGCGGAGGCCGGAGAGCCGCAGGCACGGCTGGAGGCCGAGGCCCGCCGCGCGATCGTGACCGGGGCCGACTCCGGGATCGGCCGGGCCACCGCCGTCGCCCTCGCCGCAGCAGGGATCGACGTCGGCATCACCTGGCACAGCGACCAGGCCGGCGCCCAGGAGACCGCGGACGAGGTGCGCAGCCACGGCGCCCGCGCGGTGGTGACACAGCTCGACGTCTCCGACATCCCCGCGTGCGGCGACGTGATCGACGAGCTGATCGCGGAACTCGGGGGCGTCGACGTGTTCGTCAACAACGCCGGCGCCGGACTCCAGACCCCGTTCCTCGACGTCACGCTCGAGGAGTGGAACCGCGTGCTCGACACCGACCTCACCGGAGCCTTCGTCTGCCTGCAGCGGGCGGCCCGGGCGATGGTCACCGCGGGGCGCGGGGGGCGGCTCATCTCCGTGACCAGCGTGCACGAGCACCAGCCGATGGTGGGTGCGAGCGCGTATGACACCGCCAAGCACGGCCTCGGGGGCCTCATGAAGAACCTCGCGCTGGAGCTCGGGCGCTACGGGATCAGTGCCGTCAGCGTCGCCCCAGGCGAGATCGCGACCCCGATGACCGGGCAGACCGACATCGATCCGCACGCCGAGGACCGCCCCGGGATCCCGCTCGGACGCCCCGGCGACGCGCGCGAGGTGGCCGCCCTGATCGCCTTCCTCGCCTCGCCGGAGGCCGCCTACATCTCCGGGGCCTCCGTCGTGATCGACGGCGGGATGCTGCAGATGGGGCCACAGGCGGGTGCGGCGATCGAGAGCCACGACTGGCGCACGGTCTGAAGCGCGGACCGGCCGCGACTCAGCGGCGGATCGAGTCCTGGAAGGGGTTCGGTTCGAGCGTGTAGTCCGTGGTCGGGTCGGCCCAGGTGTCCTGATCGGTCCGACGGCGAGCCGACCGCAGCACCGAGAGCGCACGCGTCGCGGGCACGCCGGCGGCGAGCGCGAGGCGTCCGCTGAGGGAGCGGTCCGCGCGGCCGAGCACGCTCGCGCGATGCCAGGCCTCATGCCATGCCCCGCCCCGGGCCGCGGGCACCCGGCGATGCGGCAGGGCCCCGGCCCGCCGCAGCGCCACGAGCTCCTGTACCCGGTCCCACCAGTCCGACTCCGCCTCCGAGTGGAAGTAGTTGTCGCGGAGCCAGGACGGGTGCGGGTGGCGGAATCGGCCGGCGACGACCTCGCCCGCGCCGCCCAGCAGGCCGCTTCCGATGAAGACCGTGTTGAGGAGGCTCTTGTGCACCCCGAAGCGGTCGAGCGCGATCACAGGAACCCCGTGGGCCAGCGCCTCGACCGCCGCCGTCGAACTCACCGTGACCAGGCCAGCGGCGGACTCGAGAGCGGCCGCCATCGGCGCGTGCGAGAACACGAGGTTCGCCGGGCGGCCCCCGGCGAAGAGCCGGGTGTAAGGATCACGATCCAGGTGGGTCTCGGCCTCCCCCGGCCGGGATCGCAGCTTCACGACCACCCGGCGCGACGGTTCAGCCTCCGCGGCGCGCACCAGCAGAGCGGCGATCGCCGCTCGCTGCTCGGGGCGGGCGGGTACGAGGGCCTGCGCAGCGAAGACGACATCCGTCGCCCCGGGCCGCCGGAGCGCCGCTGGCGTTGCGGTGACACGACGCTCCGCGAGAGCGACTCCGCCCGTACGCGCGGAGAGGGATCCGGCCGCCCCGGACTCCCGGAGACGGCTGCCGCCCCACCGCTCCCGACCCCGCGCGAAGGGGAGGGTCGCCAGCGCGATCGGCATCTGCACCCCGATGCGTTCGCCGAGCTCGGCGAACGCCCGGCGCTCGCGGTGTGAGTGCACGACCAGCAGGTCGGTGTGTCGCCGGTAATCGAGCGCCCCGCGCTGGGCGGGGATCGCCATGCCGGGAAGCCCGGAGACGGTTACGGGGCGATGCGGCAGCGCATCGACGACTCGGCCGAGGAGCCGGACGAACGGTCCCCGCCCGGCGAGCAGCACGACGTCAGGGCGCTCGGCCTCGAGCCATCCGGCGACGCGGTCGAGGTCGAGCCGGGTGACGTCAGCGGCGCCGAAGCCGGTGCCCGCCAGTGCCGCATCCTGCTGCGCGCCACTCACCGTCAGCGGCGTGCGCACCAGCAGGAGCTGCGACCGCAGGCCAGGCACGGCCCCCAGCAGGGATGCCGCCCACTTCACGAACGAGTCGGCGTCCGCGATGGCGACCACGCGCATCCCGGCGCCGGCGGTCATGCGGGCACGCGGCGGAGCTTCGCCATCGGCGCGCGCTCGCTGTCGAACACGCGCTTGACGCCGTCGCCCACCGCGCTCTCGATGACCCGGATGTCGCGGACCAGGTGCTCCAGCCCTCCGGGCTCCAGGGATGCGGCGTGGTCGGAGCCCCACATCGTCCGGTCCAGCGTGATGTGACGCTCCACGGCGACCGCCCCCATCGCGACCGCGGCGAGCGAGATCTGCAGGCCGCGCTCATGTCCCGAGTAGCCGACGGGGATCCCGGGGTAGCGGTCCCGCAGGGTCGCGATCACCCGCAGGTTCGCCTCCTCGGGCTCGAGGGGATAGGTCGAGGTCGCGTGCATGAGGACGACGCGGTCGGTGCCGAGCGTGTCCAGCGCACGATCGATCTGCTCCATGGTGGACATGCCGGTCGAGAGAATGACCGGCTTCCCGGTCTCCCGCAGCGCGACGAGCAGTTCCGTGTCGGTCAGGCTCGCCGACGCGACCTTGTGCGCCACGACGTGGAGGCCTTCGAGGAACGCGACGCTCGGCACGTCCCACGGCGAGGCGAACCAGTCCAGGCCCTGCATCGTGGCGTGGTCGCCGATCTCGACGTACTCGTCACGGCCGAACTCCACCCGACGGCGATAGTCGAGGTACGTCATCGTTCCCCACGGCGTCTCCCGCGGCACGTCGCGCATGTGCTCCGGCGTGGAGATCTCGGGCGTGCGCTTCTGGAATTTCACCGCGTCCGCGCCGGCTCGGGCCGCGACGTCGATGAGGCGCTTCGCGATGTCGACGTCGCCGTTGTGGTTGAGGCCGATCTCCGCGATGACGTAGGCGGGACGTCCGCCGCCGATCACGTGCGATCCGATGCTGACAGTCATGATTCCTCCGGTCGTCGGGCGGTTCTCACCCCGTCCTTCCTGAGTACGGGCCACGGATGAACACCGGCCGACCGGACGGTTACCGGAGGCCGTCAGCTCGACAACACCCGCTCGACGAGCTCGCGCACGGCTCCATCGCCGCCGCGCCGCCGTAGCACGACGCGTGCCTCCGCCCGCACGAGCGGGTGCGCGTCCGCGACGGCGACCGGCCAGCCCACGATCCGCATCGCGGGCAGATCGTTGACGTCATTGCCGAGGTATGCGACGTCGGCGAGCGCCACATCCTGCTCCCGGGCCCACTGTCGGAGTGCGGCCTCCTTGTCGTCGATCCCGTGCAGGACGGGGACACGGAGCTTGTCGGCTCGGGCTCGCACCACGGGGTTCACCTCGGTGGAGAGGATCAGCATCGGCACCCCCGCCCGCCGCAGGAGCGCGACGCCCATCCCGTCCTCCCGGCTGACCCGCACCCGCTCCCCGCCCGCGGCGTCGATGATCGCGGTGTCGTCCGTGTGCACGCCGTCGAAGTCGGTGACCACGGCGCGGGCGGGGACGCGCCCAGGCCGTTCGTGCAGAACCGCGAGGGCCCGGGCTGCCTGGAGCTGTGCGTCGTCGTCGATCTCGATCGCGGTCTCGTCGGGCACGGGGGCGATCCCGATACGACCGAAGAAACGGTGTCGATGGGCGCGGAACCCGTCGGCCCGGAAAACGTAGAAGGCTCCGGTCTCCAGGTAGTGCGGCTCTCGGTCCTGGCGGCGAGGGCGGTGGCCGGCCTCGTGGTTGATCGCCTCGGCCGCGCCGTCGGCTCCCCGGCGCCAGAGGAAGCCGTAGGTCTCGACGGCGGAGAAGACGCTGTCGGACTCTCCCTGCCGCACGGCGGCGACGGCATCGGCCAGCGCCGCGCTCGGGAGGAACGGCGAGGTGGCCTGCAGGAAGGCGACGACCTCGAAGCGCTCACCCTCGCGCTCCAGCTCATCGAGTGCATGGAGGATCGCCGCCTCCGAGACTGCGGTGTCTCCGGAGAGCTCGGCCGGGCGCCGGATGACCCGTGCGCCCGCCTCCTCGGCCACCGCGGCGATCTCGTCGTCGTCGGTCGAGACGACCACGAGATCGAAGCACGCCGCCGCCCGCGCGGCGTCAACGGCTCTGGCCACCAGCGGAACCCCTCCCACACGCTCGAGGTTCTTCCTCGGGATCTGCTTCGACCCGCCCCGCGCGGGGATGATCGCCACCGCCTGCCGCACGCGTTCGTCCATGTCGTGTCTCCTCATCGTCCCCGGATCTCCCGCCAGGCTCGGCCCGCTCGGCGGCGGGCGCCGACAGCCGTGAGCCGCCATTCCTCGACCCGACCCACGCCTCCGCGTGGAGCCAGCAGGCCGCGCGCGCCCCGCGGCGGCGACCCTCCCGGGAGGGCGAGCGAACTCAGCCGGTCCGGCGAGAAGTAACGGCGGCGCTCGTCCTGGTCGAGGCCGTCGAGCAGCTCCTCGGCCCTGGCGCGAAGGTGCCCCGCGATCTCCGGCTGCATCATGTAGCCCACCGCGTCGACGAGGAGCTGCAGCCGATCCGAGTCGGCGTAGGGCGAGGGCGTCCGGGTGAGCGCATCGACGATCGTCAGCGGGATGCGGTTGCTGTTCTCCACCGGGGCGAGGGTGCGGAGCAGTTCCGTCGTCCCTGCGGCCCCGATCGTCCGCCCGAACAGGGTACGGACCGTGGGCAGAGCCGTCGAGAAGGTCGCCACGACGGCGCGTGCATCGAGGCGCTCCGCCAGGAGTTCGGCAGGCAGGCGACCGCGATCCTCCACGAACGTGAGACCGCGACTCTCCGCATGCGCGCGCACGGCGTGGGCGAGCTGCGGCGGTGCCGCGGGATGGGGCTTGAAGACGATGCGCTCCGCATGCTCCGCCGTCGCCCGGTCGACCAGCCGCTGTTGGAGCGCGAGCTCCTCGGCCGCGGTCAGGAGGCCGAGGGCTGCGAGGTACTGCCCGAGCACGAGAACGGTCGCCGGCCCTGCAGCAGAGAGCCCCTCTGAGGATTCCTCCGTCTCGCGCAGAGCGGCGGTGAAGGGCGCGGGAGGCACCGGGACAGGCACCGCGTGCGGAGACCCCGCCAGCGGACGGACGCCGGGCACCACGTCGGCGTACACGACGCGCTCGATGCGTGCCGCAACCGCATGCGGCAGCCGGACCCGCATCGGCGCGTAGGTCATGAGGCCGTCGCCGACGATGGTCACCCGGGCCTCCGGGAACAGGGAGAGGAGCGTGCGAGCGGGTGCGACCTGGGGGCTCTGCACGAAGAGCTCGATCTCCCGCGGGTCGAGCCGCCACGCTCGCGCGAGTAGCCGGCCCAAGACGGGGAGGTCGGCATCCGTCGGCTCCCACGCACTCGGATGCAGGGGACCGAGCACGTCGGCCAGCCCCTCCACCCGATGGAAACGGCCGCGGAGGGAGCGCAGCGTAGGATCCTCGGCGATGCCCACGACCGTCTCCGGGACGCGCGACGAGGTGAACGGCACGAGCACCCGCTCCGTCATCCGATCGCCGCCGTCGGTGTCCTCGTCGAGCAGGCCGGCGTCGATCGCGGCGGCCGCGGTCGCGAGTCCGTAGGCGCTGTGCAGGGCGAAGAGGCGAGTCATCCGGCGTGACCTCCGCGGCGCAGGCTGCGCGCCAGCACCCGCCGACGGGGACCGTCGAGCCGGGCGAGCACCCCGGCGACCTCCGCGGCGGGGAGATCCTGCAACAGCAGCCGGATGCGCCGGCGCATCTCCCTCCGCACAGGCGGCGCCATGCGCCGTGAGCGCACCAGGTGATGCGCGCTGAGGGCGAGCGTGGTCCAGACGGCCTTCGGAAGGAAGCGGTCGGCCTCGCGGTCCGCCCGGACGAGGTCGAGCACCTGGGTCAGCGCCGGGGCGAAGTCGAGCTGGCGGCGATCGTGCACCTGGGTGAGCGAGCTCTCGACGCCGCGTCGGTAGAGCAGCGCCGGGGCGTCCACCACGGCGAATGAGGCGGCCTCCAGGTGCAGGCGCCAGACCCACGGGCGGTCCTCGGCCGTGAAGAGGCCGGAGGGGAACTCGGCCAGGCCGCGGTCGAGCATGCGGCGGTGCAGCAGTCCCGCCCAGGCGAACGGGTAGTCCACCATGCTCGGCTCATCGACCGGGAGGATCGCCTCCCGGGGCGGCACGACCCGTTCCCGCCACGGATACGGAGCACGGACGAGCGCGCGCCGCATCCCGGACACGGTCACGTGATCCGTCCGGAGGAAGTCGCATCGGAGCTCTCGCAGACGCGCGGCGAGGACCGCGAGGCGCTGCGGCTGCATCCAGTCGTCGCCGTCGACGAAGCAGAACGCCTCGCCCTCCACGTGCGCGAGCCCCTGGTTGCGTGCCGAGGCGAGCCCGCGCGGTTCCGGATTGCGGAGCACCTCAGCGCGCGGGAACCGACCCGCGTAGTGCTCCAAGAGCGTGCCGGTGTCGTCTCGCGAGCCGTCGTCTATCGCCACGAGCTTGAGGGCGGCCGGATCATCGAACTGCCGGGTGAGCGTCTCCAGCGTGGTGCCGATGTACGGCCCGGCGTCCTTGGCAGGCAGGATGACGGTGACGAGGGGCGTGCGCACAGAGCTCCCGGGATGGACGATGGGCTCGTCATCCTGACAGGCGACGGTGTCCGGAGGGCGACCGCGTGATGAACGCCCGGTGACGGCGCGAGACGCGCGCTGAGGTGTGGCCCGCACCCGAACGAGCCACACCCCCAGTGCGTTGCACTGCCGGATGCGAACACCCGGTGAACCGTCACCGTGAGGCGACGGCCACCTCGCGGCGGTACTGGCCCCCACCAGCGGACCGCGAGGCGTCGTCGAGCGCGACTCCATGAAGATCAGCACTCAACACGTAACACGATACAACTGTCTGTTCGATCGTGCGAATCGACCTAGGTCAATCCGTGAAAATTCGCACGCGCTCTCCGGATCGGCGACGATGGAGGGATGCGGTGGCCGTGGAACACGATGTGGCGTCCGATGCGTCGGCGTCGCCGGCGCGGCGGCATCGAGCTGCGCTGGCTCACCGCCCGCTCCTGGACGCAGCGCTGGTACCCCCAGGGCATCGACGTCGGCGAGCGCCGCGGACGGCGCGCCCTCGCGGTGAGCTGGTTCCGCCAGGACGCTTCGGGGCGCCACCTCGCCTCGCGGGTCGTGCTCGTGGACCGCGAGCGCGCCCGCCGCATCGACATCGTGCTGGCGGTCGCCGACGACGACGGCGTCCTCCAGCCCGCGCCCATCCATGCGGGTGGTCTCGCCTGGTTCGGCGACCGCCTGTTCGCGGCGGCGACAGGTCAGGGCATCTGGGAGTTCGACCTGGGGGCGCTCCGGCGCGTGCACGGCACGGAGGCGCAGCGGATCCGCGGAGGCACCAGCCGCCGGGACCGACGGACGACGGTCGTCGCGGTGCGGACGCGACGCCACCCGGTCGCCCTGCGTTGCTCCTTCCTCGGCCGGGTGTTCGACGCGGACGGGACGCCGCTCCCCCGCGTGCTCATCGGCGAGTACCGGGGTCAGGAGACCGGGGCGATCGGCGAGTTCACGATCCCCGACGGCACCGACGGCGGCTTCGTGGAACGGGAGCGCTTCACCCCCGGGATCCGGCACATGCAAGGAGCCGTGCGGTGGGGGGACCGCTACTTCGTGTCACAGTCCGACCACCTGCGCCCCGGAGTGCTGTGGTCGGGACCGCGCCCGTCCCTCACCAGAACCCCGGTGGCGCTGCCGGTCGGCTGCGAAGACCTGGCACTCGATCCGGATGACGAACTGCTGTGGACCCTGGGCGAGCATCCGTGGCGGCGCGTGGTGCGGGGCATCCCGTTCGCGGCTCTCGGGCTCCGGCGTCACGGAGGGGGCACAGATCCGCGAACGTAGACTGAAGGGGTGAAGAAGCCCGCCCCCCTCCTCGTCTACACCGTGCTGCGCCTGCTGGCGTTCCTCGTCCCGCTGGCCATCCTGTGGCTCTTCTTCCCGATCTTCCGCGAGTTCTGGTGGCTGGCGGCGATCTTCGCCGCCCTCATCGGCGTGAGCATCTCGATGCTGTTCCTCCGCGCCCCGCTCTCCGATGCCTCGGCACGCCTGCACGAGCGTCGACAGGGAAGGGTCTCCGGGCAGCAGGCCGACGCCGACGCCGAGGACGAACTCGTCGACCGCTCCCCCGACGACCGCCCCTGACGCACGCCCGCCGGGCTCAGCTTCGGAGATCCGAGGCAGGTCCGATTGTTGGACCGGGTCGTAAAACTCTCGGCTGACCCATAGGTTCGACCGGCATCTCGGCCCCCTGTGCATGGTCACCGGGCACAACTTCGGAGGGACCGCACGACGCGCCGAGGATAGGTCCGAGACAACGGCGTGTCCGTCGCGAGCTCCGAAGCTGTGCCCGGCGAGGCGCGGACGACGGGGAGCAGAGTCAGCCGGCGAAGGCCCAGAACAGGGCGCCGGCGTAGAGCAGTGAGGTCAAAGAGGTGAGCGCGAGGGCGATCACCAGTTCCCGCGGCTGCCGGTACGTCCAGACGATCACGATCGCGGGGAGACCGGCCAGGAGCGCGAGCAGCGCGAGCCAGGCGATCGGGAACAGCAACGCGAGGAACACGGCAATGCCGAACGGCACGAGCACGAAGAGCGTGAAGAGGACCTGCGTGGCGCGGCGGCCGATGAGGACCGTCAGCGTGCGCTTGCCGACCTCGCGGTCCTGATCGATGTCGCGGAGGTTGTTGGCCAGCAGCACCGCGCAGGCGAACAGTCCGGCGGCGATCGCTCCCAGCCAGGCCTGCTGCGGGAGCATGAAGACCTGCACCCAGGTGGTGCCGAGGGTGGCGACGAGCCCGAAGAACACGAACACGAAGACCTCGCCGAGGCCGTAGTACCCGTACGGCCGCTTCCCGCCGGTGTAGAACCACGCGGCGACGATGCAGGCCGCGCCGACCGCGAGCATCCACCACTGCTCCGTGCGTACGACGATCGCGACGCCGACCACGGCGGCGAGCGCGAAGAAGACCAGGCCGATGACGAGAACCGTGCGCGGCTTCACGCGGCCGGAGGCCGTGAGCCGCGCCGGGCCCACTCGATGGGCATCGGTGCCGCGGATGCCGTCGCTGTAGTCGTTGGTGAAGTTCACGCCGATTTGCAGCAGGACCGCCACGGCGAGGCACGCGAGCGCGATCACCCAGTGGAACTCCGGACCCGTGCTCCGCGCGGCTCCTGTACCGATGACGACGGGGGCGATCGCGAGGGGCAGCGTGCGCAGACGTGCCGCACCGATCCAGTCGCCGATCGTCACGGGACCCGCTTCGACGACCGGCCGCTTGGCCGGGTTGCCGCTGGTGCGCGACGGGGTGCGACGACCGGACTTCTTCTTGCGCTGGGAGGATGCTGCCACCCACGGAATCCTAGTCGTCGCGGCGAGGCGACGAGCTCAGCGGTGCGGGTTGCTGTCCTTGCCGTCGAGCCAGAGCTCGTCGGTCTTGTCGGCGTGCGACCCGGTCGTGCCGACGTGCTTGTCGCTGATCTTCGGTCCCTTGAGGATGACGTGGACCATCGCCTGCGCGTGGCCGTGGCCGAGCCCGTACTCCTGCTTGAGCCAGTTGAGGACGACGGTGGACTTCGTGCTCTCGTCGAAGCCGTGCTCGTGGGCGAGGTCGATGAACTGCCGCGGCGTGAGGCCGGTCTGGGTCTCGACCTTGTCGAGGTACGCCTGGAAGGACATGGTGGTCTCCGCTCTCAGTCCTCGTCGAGGAACGTCTGGATGATCGTGTCGGACGCGTGGATGCAGAGGATCCGGAGGAGCCCGGTCCCCGCATTGGTGAAGCCATGTGGCGTGAAGGCGGGCGCGGTGGCGGTATCTCCGGCTCGCGCGACGAGGGCGTCATCGCCGATCCGGATACGCACCGTGCCCTCGAGCACGATCCAGGTCTCAGAGTAGGGGTGCCAGTGCAGCCCGGGCCCCTCCCCTGGCTGGTTCTCGACGAAGAAGTAGGAGACGGCGGCTCCGTGCTCGGCGCCGACGAATCGGCGGCTGCGCCCTGTGCCGATGCGGATCGCCCCACTCGGGACGAGGACGGGAAGGTCGGTCTCGGTCATGACCCCAGTGTCGACAGCACACGTGGGACCTCCTAGAGTTTCGACGTGGATCGAAACTCCGTGCCCGTCGAGGGCGTCGACCACCCGGATCACCGGGTCGAGTTCCACCTGAGTCCCGGTGACATCCAGGCGGTGCGGTTCGGCATCTCCCCTGGGCACGAACTGGCGCATGCGGTGCGCGTGCTCCTCCGCCCGGCGGCGCACCCTCTGCAATGGGGGTGGCTCCGCACCGCGCGGGAGGGGCTGCCGCGCGACGCCTTCGCGCTCCTGGCGACGGTGATCGGCGACGACGGCTACCTTCCGGACTTCCTCACCAGCACTCCGCGCGACGACCTGACCCCCGAGGCCGAGCTCGCCGCCCTGCGGGAGGCGGCGCTCGACCCGCTGCGCGTCGACCTCGGCAAGCGGATCCAGCGCTCGACGGGTGCACAGCGTCAGGCCCTGCGCGACCTGTCCGCCCGGCCGGCGCGCGCACGTGCGATGATCGCCGACGCCTGGGAGGAGGTCTGGGAGGCCGCGTTGGCACCGACCTGGCCTCAGCTGGAGCGCCTCCTCCGGGCCGACATCGCCGTTCGTGCCCGGGTGATCGCGACGACCGGCATCGCCGGGATGGCCGGCGCCCTCCATCCCCAGGTCTCGTGGGGCGCGGGTGCGGTGCGGGTCTCGCTCCGCCGACACAGTGAAGAGGTGGACTGTCGCGGCAGCGGCCTCGTGCTGGTGCCCTCCGTCCTCTCGTCCTGGGGCTGCCTTGTGCTCACCGAGCCGCCGGCACAGCCGACGCTGTTCTATCCCGCCCGGGGCGTGACCGCGGGGTGGGCACGGGACACGGCCGAGACCGTGGCAGCCCTGGGCGCCCTGCTCGGCCCGGCGCGCGCCGGCATCCTCCTCACCGCGGGGACTCCCCGCACGACCTCGGAGGTGGCCGCCGATGCGGGGCTCGCGCTGTCGACGGCGTCGCACCATCTCACCGTGCTGCGGGACGCCGGGCTCGTGGCGAGCGAGCGGGACGGTTCCCGCATGCAGCACGTGCGCACGCCCTTGGGCGAGGCGCTCGTCGGCGCGCTGCTCTGACGCCGCCCTACTCGGCGGTCGAGACCGGGATGATGGGCCGGTGCTCGTAGTAGGTCTGCAGGACCACGGTCGTGCGCGTGCTCACGTTCGCCGCGAGCCGGACGTCGCGGACGAGCTGCTCCAGGTCGCGCGGCGTCGGCACGCGGACGAAGAGCATGTAGCTCGCGTCGCCGGCGATGGAGTGGCAGGCCTCGATCGCATCGAGGTGCTCCAGGAGCTCGGGGGCGTTGTCCGGCTGGGCCGGATCGAGCGGCGTGATCTCGATGAAGGCGGACAAGGGAGTGCCCGCCTGCTCGGGGTCGAGGATCGCGCGGTAGCCGGTGATGACGCCGCGGGTCTCGAGCCGCCGCAGCCGGGACTGCACCGCCGACACTGACAGCCCGACGGCGTCGGAGAGCTGAGACAGCGTGGCCCGCCCGTCACGGGAGATGGTCGCCAGGATCGAACGGTCGACAGAATCATCCATAGCTGTAAGATTATCGTCAGGATTCCGTTATCACCGGAATCTTTCCGTTTTTCACTGCGATCGGAGGTTCCGATGTCCCTCGTTTCCGCCAACAGTTCCGCTGTTCAGGCCGTCGTCGGCGAACCCGAGGTCGTCGAGGACGCGTCGATCGTCGAGAACTCCCCCGCCTGGGCGCAGCTCAAGCAGGCGGCGATCGCCATCCGCGAGCTGCAGATCAAGGACGGCTCGATCCCTGGCGCTTCGACGAGCTCAGCGACCCGGGACCAGGCGACCGCGCTCGTCGGGGAGATCACCGCGGCGATCCGGGCACTCGCCCCCGCCTTCCCCCACGACGCGGACTACCTCGCCGCCTCCGTCGCCGACTTCGAGCGCTGGGCCTCCGAGGGCTTCGGCGTGCCCGACTTCCTCGACTCGCTCGTGGCGTTCCAGCCGCAGCAGCACCGCATCGACGGGATCCGCCACCTCGTGGTCTTCCCGATGTACACGCAGAACGGCTCCAGCGACCGCCTGGTCGAGGCGCTCATCGTCGAGACCATCTGGCCGGAGTTCATCGCCGCACTCGAGGCGGGCGACTACGGCAACAAGCTCTTCGTCTCGCTGCGCCTCGTCGACTTCACGCCCGGCTACGACACGAATTCCGCGGTGCTCTTCCCGGAGACCGTCGCCATGCGCGAGATCCCGACCTTCACCTGGGGCGCGATCTTCCAGGACCGTGAGGCCGCCCGTTACCGCCGCGTGGTCCGTGCGGCCTCGGAGATCACCAACCTCGACCCCCCCGAGCGTGCGGCGGCGATGCTGGAGGATCAGGAGGTCGCCGAGAAGACCTTCGTGATGTGGGACATCATCCACGACCGCACCCACATGCGCGGAGACCTGCCGTTCGACCCGTTCATGATCAAGCAGCGGATGCCGTTCTTCCTCTACTCGCTGGAGGAGATGCGCTGCGACATGACGGCGTTCCGCGAGTCGGTGAAGATCGAGCGGGCCCTGGATGCCCGGGTCGCCGCGGGCGAGGAGCTCACGGAGACCGAGCGGGAGATGCACGAGTACGCGCACCTCGTGCAGTACGCCGTGATCTTCGACCGCATCTTCCGCTTCGCCATCACCGGCACGCGCGTGCGCAACTACGACGCGGTGGGTGGTCAGCTCCTGTTCGCCTGGCTGCACCAGCGCGGCGTGCTGCACTGGACCGACACGGCGCTCGCCTTCGACTGGGAGAACGTGCCGGACGCCGTCGTGGCCCTCGGGGACGCGATCGACGACCTGTACTGGCACTCGATCGACCGCCCCAAGGTCGCGCACTGGCTCGCCGCGTATGACCTGGTCCGCGGCACGCTGACCCCGCATCCTGCCTCTCAGTGGGCGCGCGGGCTGTCGGACGAGATCCTCGCCGGAGCACCGAAGGGCTACACCGACGCGGTCCTGGACGACGAGTTCCCGCTGTCGATGTTCTTCGAGACGCTCGACAAGAAGATGAAGCCGGTCATCGAGTCGACGGTCGGCATCCGCGGTACGGACGACTGATCCGCATCGCTTCGTTGTGACGCTGGGGCGCACCCCCTCTGCGGCCGGAGACCCGGATCCCGGGTCCGGCCGCAGAGGCATCTCCGACCGAGAGGACACCGCATGACGACGCCGAAGATCGAGGGAGCGCAGGGCCGCGTGGTCGTGCTGGCAGGAGCCACGAGCGCGGCGGGCCTCGCGGCGACGAGGGCGCTGCGCGACGCCGGGGCCCGGGTGATCGCCACCGGCCGTACGGACGAGCGGCTGCGTCCGCTGGCCGAGGCGGGCGCCGAGACCGAGCTCGCCGATGCGACCTCCCTCGCCGAGATGACGGCGCTCGCCTCGCGACTCGAGACGGTCGATGCGGTCGTGCCCCTCGTAGGTGGCTGGCGGGGCGGCGGCGGACTCGCCGGGCAGACCGACGACGACTTCGCGGCGCTGCTGCCGGCGCTGGTGGCGGTGCAGGCGACGAGCCGCGCCTTCGACGCCCACCTCCGCGCCTCCGCCGCCGGACGATTCGCGGTCGTATCGTCGACCGTCGTCGCACGCCCCCTCGCGGGTGGAGCGAACTATGCAGCGGTCAAAGCGGCGAGCGAGGCCTGGACCCGCGCCGTCGCCCAGGGATTCTCCAAGGCGGCGCGGGAGGCCGACGAACCGCTGCGGGCCGCTGCCGTCGTGTTCCGCGCCAAGGCCCTCGACCACGATGTCCTCGCCGCGCGTCTCGTGGGGCTCTGGGACACTGACGCCGCGGACCTCAACGACCGGGTGCTCGACCTGGGCTGAGTACCCCTCCTCGGACGATCACCGGGATTCGGGCGGTATGCCGGGGACGATCGGTGGGGCGTCTCGAAACGCGTGCGGGCCGTCGCCCGCTTCGTCCACGGCGTCGGCTGCCGGTTCGGGAGCCTCCTCCGGAGCCGGGTCGGGGGCGGTCGCGTACAGCTCGGTGAGCGTGCGATACGACCTGGTGAAGAAGGCCAGGGTGGCTGCCACCACCATGATCAGCCCCGCGAAGAGGCAGATCAGCGCGATGCCGCGCGCCTCGCCCTCGCCGAGGAGCCACCCCCACTGCCGCTGCCCCTGCGCGCTGTCCATGTACGGGATCACGAGGAACTCGGCGATCGGAGCGATGAGGAACGCGGTGATCGGGGCCGCCGCCGCCTCCATCGCCGCCGCGGTGCCGAAGACCCGCCCCTGGCGCGCGAACGGCACGACCTTCTGGATGACTGTCTGCTCCGCGGCCTCGACGGGCGGCACGAGCGCCATGTACACCCACATGCCGAGGACGTACAGCGGCCACCACTCCCGCAGCATGAAGATCGCCCCGAGGAGTCCCATCGCGATCACGACGAGCAGCATCGTGCGCACGGGCTTCCTGCCCAGGCCGAACTTGGCCACCAGTCCCCCGCCGATCAGGAATCCGGTCGACGCGAAGGCCAGGGCGAACCCCCACATCTGCGCGTCGAAAAGCGTGAGCCCGTACGGATCCATGAGCGCCATGTAGACGCCGCCGATGAGGTTGTTGAAGGTCGAGAAGACGATGAGCGCGAACAGTCCGGGCGCCTGGCGGATGGCCTGGACGCTGCCGCGGAAGTCGACGGCGCTCTTCGCCTCCGGGTCGACCTCGGGCTCGGACTCCGGGATCCGGATGAACAGCAGGTGCGCGAAGGTGAGGGCCATCGCCACGATCGCGATCCCCAGAGTCCAGCCCATGCCGAGGAAGCCGATGGAGAGGCCGGAGAAGACGCTCGTGACGAGGAAGGCGAGCCCCTGCACCGTGCCGACGAGACCGTTGGCGTTGGCGCGCTTCTCCTCCGGCACCAGCAGCGTCACCGTGGTGGACAGCGCGATGTTGCGGAGCTGCTCGATCACCCCGCCGAACAGGATGACGCCGGAGAACAGCCAGAACCACGGTCCGCCGAGGTCGAGCAGGGACGCCTCGGGCTGCCAGAGGTAGAGGATGCCCGCGACGAGGAAGGCCACCGCCGAGATGACGCTCGACAGGAGCATGACGCGGTGCTTGCGATGACGGTCGACGATGGTGCCGAACACCATCGCGAAGAACGCGACGAACAGCATGTAGGCACCGCCGATGATGCCCGTGGCCAGCACCGACCGGGTCTCGATGTAGACCCAGAAGGTGAGGGCGAACCACAGGAAGCTCGTCGTGACGTTGGCGACCAACGTGTTGACGAGGACGTTCGCGAAAGCGGTCTTCGCCGCGCTGCGTTCCATGGGTTCGAGGGTAGAGCGGGCCTCGGACATCCGGTAGGGGAAGGCGATTAGGCTTGTCCGGTGAGCATCCCGCACGACCCCGCCATCCGGGGCTTCGCCAGTGACAACTACTCCGGCATCCACCCCGAGGTCCTGGCGGCCCTCGCGGCCGCGAACGGGGGCCATCAGGTGGCCTACGGCGAGGACGCCTACACCGCCCGCCTGCAGGAGGTGTTCCAGGCGCACTTCGGCGACACCGCCGCCGCGTACCCCGTGTTCAACGGCACCGGCGCGAACGTCACCGGCCTGCAGTCGATGCTGCCGCGTTGGGGGGCCGTGATCGCGGCCTCGACCGCGCACATCAACGTCGACGAGGGCGGAGCCCCCGAGAAGATCGGCGGCTTCAAGCTCCTCACCGTCCCCACCGACGACGGCAAGCTCACCCCCGAGCTCATCGACCGCGAGGCCTGGGGCTGGGGCGACGAGCACCGCGCGCAGCCGCTCGTGGTCTCGATCACGCAGTCCACCGAGCTCGGCACGCTGTACACCGCGGAGGAGATCCGCACGATCGCCGATCACGTGCACGAGCGCGGCATGAAGCTGCACGTCGACGGCGCGCGCCTGTCGAACGCGGCCGCGGCCCTGGACCTGCCGCTGCGGGCGTTCACGACCGACGTCGGGGTGGACGTGCTGACCTTCGGCGGCACGAAGAACGGTGCCATGCTCGGCGAGGCCATCGTCGTGCTGAACCCGGACGCCGCCGTCGGCCTCAACTACGCGCGCAAGTTCAACATGCAGCTCTCGTCGAAGATGCGCTTCGTCTCGGCGCAGCTCATCGCACTGCTCGACGGCGACCTCTGGCTGCGCAACGCCCGGCATGCCAACGCCATGGCGGCCCGGCTCCGCGGACGGATCGAGGACGGTCTCGCCGACGGATCGATCGTCGGGGTGGAGTTCACGCAGCCGACGCAGGCGAACGGCGTGTTCGCGACCCTGCCCGAGGGCATCGCCGATCAGCTCCGCGACATGTTCCGCTTCTACGACTGGGACGCCGCCCGCCGCGAGGTGCGCTGGATGTGCGGCTTCGACACCGAGGAGTCCGACGTCGACGCCTTCGTCGACGCCCTCGCCCGCCTCACCCGCCCCTGACACGCCCCTGACGCGCCCCTGACCGCCCCCTGATCGCCGAGACCCCGGGTTCGCGGCGAGACCCCGGGGTGCCCGCGGGTCTATGCCGGGGTGTCGACGCGAAGCCGGGGCTTCGGCGGGGAGGTCGGGAAGCGAGGTCAGCGGAGGAGGCCGAGGCTGGCGAGCGCGTGGCGGATGAGGGTGCCGCGGCCGCCCTCCATCTCGGCGGCGACGGCGTCGGAGGCGGCGGCCTCCGGGGAGAACCACGTCACCTCGAGGGCGTCCTGACGCGGCTCGCACGTCCCGGTCACGGGCACCACGAAGGCGAGGGAGACGGCGTGCTGACGGTCGTCGTGATACGCGCTCACCCCCGGGATCGGGAAGTACTCGGCCACCGTGAACGGCAGCGGCTGCGGCGGCAGGAGCGGGAAGGCCATGGGGCCGAGATCGTTCTCGACGTGGCGGAACAGCGCGTCGCGGATCGTCTCCCCGAAGCGCACGCGACCCGACACGATCGTGCGCGTGATCTCGCCGAGCGGGGTGGACCGCAGCAGCACGCCGATCTCGGTGACCTGGCCGGAGCCGTCGGTGCGCACGGGGATCGCCTCGACGTAGAGCATCGGAAGGTGGCGCCGCGCCTCTTCCAGCTCGACATCGCTCAGCCAGCCGGGGTTCGCATCCGGCACCGGCGGGTTCGCATCGCGGAACGAACCGAGGCCCTCGTCTTCGGGCTCCGGCTCCGGATCGGGTGTGCGCACCGCCATGCCTCCTTTCTACCAGCCGTCCTCGCTCCTGGGCAGCACCGGCGCGAGCCCTGGCAGGATGACGGTGTGACCGAGAACCTGACGATCGACGATGCGGCGACGCGCTGGTCGCCCACCGACCGCGCCGGGCTCCCGCTGCTCGTGCTGCTGCACGGGTACGGCGCCGACGAGCACGACCTCTTCGGCCTCGTCCCGTATCTGCCCCCGGGGATCGCGGTGGCCGCCGTCGCCGCGCCGCTGACCCCGCCCTGGCCGACCCCCGGCCGCTCCTGGTATCCGATCGAGGGGCTGGACGGACGCAGCTCCGCCACCGTCACCCTCGCGGCCGAGGCGTTCCTGCGCTGGCTCGACGACGCCGCGGCGGACGCGCCGTCGGTGGCGCTGCTCGGGTTCTCCCAGGGCGCCGCAGTGTCGCTGCAGGCTCTGCGGCTGGCCCCCGAGCGGTTCGGTGCGGTCGTCGCGCTGAGCGGGTACGCCGCCCCGGACCCCCTCCCCGGCGATGCGCACCTCGCGGAGGTCAGCCCCCCGGTCTTCTGGGGCCGCGGTTCGCACGACGACGTCATCCCCGCGCCGCTGATCGCCCACACGGCGCAATGGCTCCCCGCGCACTCGTCCCTCTCCGGTCGCGTCTACAGCGGTCTCACCCACAGCATCTCGGAGGAGGAGCTCGGCGACGTGCACCGGTTCCTCACGACCTGGGTCGAGGGGATCGGCGCGGATCAGGCGGAGGGGTCCCGGCCGTCCTGAGCGCCGTCGGCGGAGTCCGGGTCGGCGGCGGCGCCCTCCGCCGCGTCTCCCCTGCCACCCCCGGAACCGCGGAACGCCACGGACAGGGCGACGCCGATCGCGAGACCGATCCCGATGCCGAGGATCCAGTTGCCCAGCGCCATCCCCATCGAGACGCCGATGGCCACGCCGAGCGCGAGACCGATGCCGAGGCCCGTCCGTGCGCGCATCTCGTCGGGACTGGGGTTCCGATCGTCTGCCATGCCTCCACGGTAGGAGCCTGGGAGCGGCGCCGCATCCCCCGCGCGACGGACCCGCGACACGCCCGGGAGTTGCGCGGCGCGACACGCCCGGGTATCGTCGTGGCGTCCTGTCCGCCGTGTCTGGAAGTCCTTTGATCTGAATCGTCGCCTCCGCGCCCCTCTTCTCGCGCGCTGACCCGACGATCGCCGACTCCCCGGCAGACGCCCTCCTCCGCTTCCGTGACTCCACGGTCCGAAGGGCTCGGTGTCAGTGCACCCTCGCACTCGACAGGAGACACCCCATGTCACAGCCCTCTTCCTCGCACGCCGCCGTCGTCCTCGACCGGCTGTCCCTCACCTGGCCCGACGGCACGGTCGCCCTCGACGGCGTTTCCGGAGCCTTCGGCTCGGGCCGCACGGGCCTGGTCGGCCGAAACGGCGCCGGCAAGTCGACGCTGCTCCGGCTGATCGCCGGGGAGCTCGCCCCCACCTCCGGAACGCTCAGCACCTCGGGCGAGGTCGCCTTCCTCCCCCAGCAGCTCACCCTCGACGTGGACCGCCGGGTGTCCGACCTCCTCGGGGCGACGGCCGCCCTCGATGCTGTGCGGGCCATCACCGCCGGTGACGTCGACCCCGCGCACTTCGACGCGGTCGGCGATGACTGGGACATCGAGGCGCGGGCGGAGGCCTCCCTCGCGGAGGCCGGGCTCGCCCCCGCGTTCCTCGACCGCACGGTCGGCGAGCTGTCCGGAGGGGAGGCCGGGCTCGTCGCGATCGCCGGCATCCGGCTGCGGCGGGCTCCCATCACCCTCCTCGACGAGCCGACGAACAATCTCGACCGCGAC